>CAZDYS010000401.1:0-4200 GCA_964509445.1 uncultured Planctomycetaceae bacterium | reverse complement strand
CGGACGGTCCAGGTGCTCGGCGCGGTGTTGACGTTGACCCAGCCGTCGAGGTCCCGTCCGTTGAAGAGCGTCGGGGAAGAGACGTCCCCGCCCGCCGCACGTCCGCTGCAGGCGAAGCCGAGGAGGGCGAGGGTGGGGAGGAGGAGGAGCGATCGACCCATGGGGCCGAGTGTAATCTCCCGCGGCGTCCCCCTCGGGGCCGAGCTCGGGAGGGCGGGCTAGTCCGCGCCTCGAGGAGCGTGTCGGCGGAGCGCGGCGCGCGCCCGGCGCGCGTCCCGGCGCCTACCCGCCCGCCAGCTGGTGAGACACCAGTCGCGCCACAGGGCCGGCGTCGGATCCCCCTGCAGGCAACCTTGGCGCGCGGCGCTCGCGGCCCGACTCCAGTCTCCACGGTCGGCCTCGAGGCGGGCCAGTGTGCCACTCACGGCGCCTCGCTCCGCCGCCGGGAGCGAGCTCGCGGCCAGGGGACGGAGCGAGGCGCAGCCCGTCTGCGGACGGCCCGCGCAGGCCTCGCAGAGCGCCACCAGGAGCGTGGTCTCGACCGTCGACGACAGGGCCGCCGCCGCCCGCGCGAGCTCGTGTGCGGACGGCCAGGCCCCCGGCCCCTCGAAGAGTCCGTCGAGGAGCTGCACGGGCTCCTCCAGTCCCCGCTCGAGGGCGCGGAGCCGCAGGCGCGCGAACCGACGCCCGACTTCGCGCAGTCCGCGGGTCGGTGCGGGGAGGTGCATGCAGAGCTCGCGCGCGTCGCTCTGCAGGAGCAGCTCGCGAGCGGCGCGGGCGAGGATCTCGGCGAGCTCCTGGGCGACCCGTCGCGCGAGGAACCCCGCCAGGGTCGCCTCGCGATCGAGGGGCCGTCGGCCGGGGGAGAGCGGGGTCCAGGCGACGTGGCGCCGCCGCGCGCCCTCCAGGAGCTTGCGAACGGTCTGGGAGAGTGCGGGATCGTTCATGAGCGGAACCTCTTCGCGTACTGGTCGTACTCCTCTTGCTTCACGGTCCCGACGGCGACGAACACCGACCAGATCGCGTGGCGGAGCTCGGCGCGCGTCCCGAGACCGCGCGCGACCGCGTCGTCGGGCTGCACGTCCTCGATGATCATCCGGACGAACACGTTGCGGACCCAGAAGGGGAGCGCGTGGAAGCCGACCGAGGCCTGTCGCCCCAGGTCCGGGTCGAGCAGGAACATCTCCGTCAGGTACTCGTAGTCGCCGTTCGAGAAGGGGCGCCGTGCCTCCTCGTCCGTGCGATCCGCGTGCAGGGTCCGGTCGATCGCGCGGTTGACGGAGTTGTCCAGCCACTCCGGGTGGATGTCCTCGAAGGAGCAGAGCTCCGCGTCGAACGCGATCTCCCGCAGCGCCTCGCGGTGGACCCGCGTCGGGTCGAGCAGGATTGCGCGGGAGCGCAGGAGGCGCATGCACGTCTCGTGCACGTGCAGCGGGTCGCCCGCGCTGATCTTGGCGTGGACCTCCTCGGCCGGGAGACCCAGCCATTCTTCGAGGAGCATCGTCGAGGTGTTCGGGAGCTGGCCCATGGGGAGTGGAGGCCGGCGCTGGTGCCAGTCTAGGTGCGGGAGCCCGTGGCGGGGGGGCCGGGAAGCGGGGCTCCAGGGAGGGGGAGTCCGGATCGAGGGCCCAGGAGCGGTCCTTCTCGAAAAAGAGGGCCGAGCCGCCGCGGACCCCGGAAGGGCGCGGCCGGGGGCCCACCACCCCCTCCACCACCCCAGAGACCGTTCTCGGGGGCGACGGGTTTCGTGCCTCGCGGGATCTCCGGGCGGGTCGAGAGCAGGTTTCTGGAGAAAAGCTGTTGCAACGATCATCGGGCGGCCGAATACTGAGGCTATGCCGCAGCGCACCCGAGATCTCCTGTCCCGCGACACGTTCCTGCAGCTGGTCCGTCTTCACGACCGGCTGACCGGGGAGTTCGCGCGACTCTTCAAGTCCGAGGGGCTCACGCAGGCGCAGTACAACGTGCTGCGGATCCTCGCGGGAGCCCCCGCCGGGGGGGTGCCCTGCCAGTACGTGGGGGAGCGGCTGATCACGCGCGTCCCCGACGTGACGCGGTTGCTCGACCGCATGGTCGCGCAGGAGTGGGTCTCCCGCGAGCGCAGCGACACGGACCGCCGCGTCGTCCTCGTGGCGATCACCGCCCAGGGGCGGCGCCTCTGTGCCCAGCTGGAGGAGCCCGTCCTCGAGCTCCATCGACGTCAGTTCGGCGGCCTCTCCCGCGTGCAGCTGCAGGAGCTGCTGCAGGGGCTGGGCGCCGCGCTCGAGGCGGGCTGACACGCGTCTCCCTCGGACTCCTCCACCTTCTCTTCTTCTTTTTGATTGTTGCAACAACCACTGCTCTAACAAGGAAATCCCATGAACTCCTCTCGCTCTCTCGATCTCGGTCTCCTTCTCGCGCGTCTCATGCTGGGGACGGTGTTCTTCTTCCACGGTGCTCAGAAGCTCTTCGGCTGGTTCGGCGGCTACGGCCTCGAGGCCACCGCCGGCTGGATGGAGAGCATCGGGATCCCGCTGCCCGGCCTCAGCGCCGCCCTGGCCGGGGGGACCGAGCTCCTCGGGGGCCTCGCGCTCGCCGCCGGAGCGCTCCATCGCCCGGCTGCCGCCGCGCTCGCGTTCACGATGTTCGTGGCGGCCTCGACGCACACCGGCTTCTCCGCGCAGGCGGGGGGGATGGAGTATCCCCTCACCCTCGGCGTCGTCGCGCTGGCGCTCGCCCTGACCGGCCCCGGTCGCCTGGCGCTCGCGCTTCCCACCCCCTCGTCCGTTTCCACCGCTCGCTCCGCGCGAGCCACCTCGTGAACCTGGAGACATCCAACATGATCACCGTTCGCAAGTCCGAGGAGCGCGGGCACGCCGACCACGGCTGGCTCGACGCACGACACACCTTCTCTTTCGCGGGTTACTTCGATCCGGAATGGGTGCAGTTCGGTCCGCTGCGCGTCCTGAACCAGGACCGCATCGCGGCCGGCCGCGGCTTCGGCGAGCACCCGCACGACAACATGGAGATCGTCACGGTCGTCCTCGACGGCGTGCTCGAGCACCGCGACAGCATGGGGAACGGCTCCCAGATGCGACCCGGAGAGGTCCAGCTGATGTCGGCCGGCACCGGCGTCCGTCACAGCGAGTTCAACGCCTCGCGTGACGAGGAGCTCCACCTCCTGCAGATGTGGGTCCTCCCGCGCGAGCAGGGCTACGAGCCTCGCTACGAGCAGAAGGCGTTCCCCGCCGAGGAGCTCCGCGGCCTGCGGCTCGTGGTCTCTCCGGACGGACGCGACGGCTCGCTCACGATCGGCGCGGACGCGTCGCTCTACGCCGGCACCGTCGCGGCAGGCGAGGAGAACCGCCTCTCCCTGGAGCCTGGGCGCGCCTGGCTCCACGTGGCCAAGGGCAGCGTTCGTCTGAACGGCGAGGAGCTCGCTCCTGGAGACGGAGCCGCGATCGAAGGCGAGACGGAGCTCGCGTTCGAGGGCGTGGAAGACGCGGAGCTCGTGTTGTGGCACTTTCCCAGCTGACCCCAGGAGGACCGACGCCATGAAGAAGACGGCCGTCACGAAGACCCCGATCCACCCGCTGCTCGCCGAGCGCTGGAGCCCGCGCGCGTTCGCCGATCGAGAGATCGACGCGCCGACGTTCCACGGCCTGTTCGAGGCGGCGCGCTGGGCTCCCTCGTGCTTCAACGCGCAGCCGTGGCGGTTCCTCGCCGCCCGGCGCCACGCGGATCCGGAGGGCTTCGAGCGCATCGCCTCCGTCCTCGTCGACGCGAACGGCTGGGCGAAGCAGGCCGGCGCCCTGGTGCTGGCCGTCGCGCGCAACGCGTTCGAGTACAACGACAAACCGAACCGGCATGCGTGGCACGACGTGGGGCTCGCGCTCGGGAACCTGACCGTCGAGGCGGAGTCGCGCGGGCTGGCCGTCCATCAGATGGCCGGGTTCGACGCCGACGCGGCGCGTGAGACCTTCTCGATCCCCGCGGCGTTCGAGGCGACGACCGCGATCGCGATCGGCTATCCCGGATCCGCGGACGATCTTCCGGATCCGCTCGCGGACCGCGAGAGGGCGCCGCGCGAGCGCAAGGCGCTGGACGAGGTCGCGTTCGGGGCCGCCTGGGAGAGCCCCCTGTCCTGACCTCCGCGCTCCACGGCCCGGCCGGATCCGAGGCCGTGGGGCGCGCAGAGGACCCGGTGGTCTCCCGCCCAGG
>CAZDYS010000400.1:0-4214 GCA_964509445.1 uncultured Planctomycetaceae bacterium | reverse complement strand
CCCCGGCCAGCACCGCCGCGCGCGCGCGCACGGTGGTCTCCGCGCCTCCCAGGACGTCGCGCAGGCGCGCTTCCACGCCCGTGCTCGGCGCGTCCTCGATCGCGACGGCCTCGGTGCGCGAGAGCGTCAGCGCACCGAGCTCACGCGCCGTGCGCACGACCGCGAGGGTCAGGCGCGCGTCGTCGGTGGCCGCGTCGAGATAGGCGCCTCCACCGCGCAGGCCTCGCGTTCTCACGCCCGGCAGCACGCTTCGCAGCGCTTCGGCGCCCAGAGCCTCCGGCAGACCCAGGACACGCGGGAAGGACACGGCCGTGTAGAGCCACAGCCCCGCAGCGAGCTTCGCGCGTCCCACCGGGTCGCCCGCGTGGATCGGAAAGGTGAACCGCTCGGGCCACACCCAGCCGGCGGCGTTGCGCAGCAGCAGCCCGCGTTCCAGGCAGGACTCGCGCACGAGCGAGAACTCGAACTGCTCGAGGTACCGCAGCCCGCCGTGGATCAGGCGAGACGAGGCGCTGGACGTGCAGGACGCCCAGTCCTCGCGCTCGACGAGCGCGACGGACAGGCCGCGCACGGCGAGGTCGAGCGCGATTCCCGCCCCGGTGATCCCGCCTCCCACGACGAGCACGTCGTAGTCGCGCTGCAGTCGCGCAATCCTTTCCTGGCGTGTCGGGGGATTCGTCACCGGTTCGGGGTCCTTCGCTCCCCGCGTGGGAGAGCATGGTAGGTTTCGGCGGTTGCCCCTTCCCCAGGGCAGTCGAGTCCCGTCCTTTTCTTCCCCACGCCATGCGTGTCCCCCTCCTCCTCGCCGCCGGCGCCCTGTTGTCTTCGTGTTCCGTGCTGGGATCTCGCCCCCAGGACGGTCAGGAGATCGATTGGTTCCAGTCGGACTACTACGCCGGCGTGACCTTCGGTCAGTCGCAGTTCGACGTCTCCGCCAGCGACATCGATCGCGCGCTCGCGGACCTCGGGTACGCGACCGACACGGACCTCGACGACACCGACCTCGCGTTCCAGGCCTACGTGGGCTACCGGTTCGACGGCCCCTTCGCGGTCGAGCTCGGCTACGTGAACCTCGGGCAGATCGAGTCCACGATCGAAGCGACGCCCACGAACAACGACTTGTTCCTCGACGACGTCGCCGACGTGCACCCGGTGCTCGGTCGCGGTGCGCAGCTGCAGGCACGCTGGTTCGCCTGGGCCAACGAGCGCGTCGAGGTCTCCGTCGGAGCGGGAGTGTGGTTCTGGGAAGGCGACATGGAGGCGGCTGCCGGCACCGGCGAGCGCGTGGAGATCTCGCGCGACGGGATCGACCCCACGGTCGGGATCGCGGCGACCATCGGCCTCAAGGGCCGCTGGGACCTGCGCGCCGCCTGGGATCGCTACTACCTCGACGACGAGGCGGCCGACGCGTTCCTGATCGGCCTCCAGGTCGGCCTCTACTAGCGCCTCCGCGGGCCGCGGCGCCTCAGAACGGGACGTCCTCCGGACGGATCTCCGCGCGCCTGGGCTCGAGGGATCGAGCGCGCTCCGCTCCCTCGAGGGACCAGCCGACGAAGGACCGTCGCAGGCCTCGCTTGTCGATGTCGGGCCCCATGCCCATGTGCGCGAAGGCGGCCTCGAAGCAGCGATCGGCCTCGCCCGTGACCAGGCGTGCACGCCGCTCTTCGCTGGCTTCCTCCGCGAACGGCGTCTCGGCCGGGAGCTCGCGCAGGAACGCTCGATGGCGCGGGTCGAGCACGCGCTTGTCGAGCACGAACACGCAGCCCTTGTCCGACTCGCGCCGCATCAGGCGGCCGAATCCCTGGCGGAACTTCGCGAGCGCGCGCGGGAGGTAGATCTGCTTGCGCTGCTCGCGCTGGCCGAGGGCCGCACACTGCGCGCGGTGGTAGGGATCCGGCACGCCGTAGGGCGCGCGAACCAGGACGAGGTACTCGAGCGTGTGGCCGGGGAAGTCCGTTCCGTACCAGAACGTGTCGAGCCCGAAGAGGATCGAGTCCGTGGTCGCGCGGAAGCGTTCGCCGAGCTCCTCCTTCGAGCTGCCCTGCATGCGCTGGTACCAGAACGACAGGCGTCGTTCGCGGAAGAACGGAGCCAGCTCCCGGGCGACGTTGGCGAGGTCGTCCGCGTTCGTGAACAGGACCAGCATGCGGCCGCGCGTCCGCTCCGCGAGGTAGCCCACGAAGCGCGCCGTGTAGGACAGGAAGCGACGCTTGTCCGTCTGGATCGCCGGTGCGTCGCGCGGAACCGAGATCAGCACGCGCCCGTAGTCGAACGCCTCCGGTGCGCGGAAGGTGACCAGCGTGCACGGCTCGCGGTCCTCGTCCTCCGCCGGTTCCGCGGCGCGTTTCAGCCCGAGGTACGTGGCCGAGGCGTCGAACCCTCCCCCGAGGTAGGTCGTGGCCGACAGGAACGCGGCCGAGGACAGGTCCGGGTAGTAGTGCCGGCCCAGGAACTCGTGCGGCAGCAGTACGCGAGCGGCGAGCACGTCGTCTCCGCGCGTGGTCGTCTCCAGGTCGTGGAACGTCTGGGCGCGGAACGCGGGTCGGCCCAGCTCTGCGCGCGGGATCCACGCTTCGATGCCGGACAGCCGGTCGTCCAGGTCGATCCGCGCGAGCTCGAGCCGACGACGCAGCCGGCCGGCGACGCGCTTGGGAAGCGTGTCGACGTGCTCGGCGAGTCGCTGCAGACCGGCCGCCAGCTCGTTCAGCTCGTGCGCGAGTCCCGCGTGGGCTTCCAGGAGACCGTCCGCGTCGTCGGACTCGGCGTACTCGCGGAACAGGGAGTGCGCGTCCGCACCCTGGCGTTCGGACAGGCGCGCCGCGCGCCAGTCCTTGAACGCGACCAGGTCGTCCGAGAGGCGCGCGAGGGCCCAGCGCGCGCGCTGCACGTGGTCGGCGCTCTCGTGCGCCGCGGCCCAGGCTTCGCCCTCGGTGACGCTCGCAGCGAGCACGCGGTCGAGCAGGCTCTTGTCGCTGCCCGCGAGCCGATCGAGCAGGTCGCGCAGGGAACCGACGGGCACCGTGTGGCTGAACGCGTTGTGCGCGACGTCGTGCAGGTGCTCGCACTCGTCGAACACCAGGAAGCGGAAGAACTCGCGACGCGCGAGCGCGAAGGCGTGGTTGGTCAGCACCAGGTGGGAGCGCTCGGCACGCCGCCGCGCCGCGTCCGCCGCGCAGGTGTCGCGATCCGAGGCCAGCGTGCAGCAGCCGGTCTCCGCCCGCACCAGCCGGCGCAGGCGCTCGAGGTCCGCGCGCCAGGTGCGCGGGTCGAGCGACGTCAGAGGCGGCTTGGCTGCGAGCCGGTCCAGGTCTCCGTCCGGGTCGCTGAGCGCGAACAGCGCGAGGTTCAGCCACGCGAGCAGCTCCGTGGCCGGGGCCTCCGCGTCCGGCAGCTGGTTCATCAGCGCGCGCCAGCACAGGTAGTTCGAGCGTCCCTTGAGCACGCTCACGCGCGGACGCAGCTTGCCGCTGATGCGCTCCAGGCAACGCAGCGCGAGCGGCACGTCGCGCTCCATCGCCTGCTCCTGCAGAGCGCGCGTGTAGGTCGCCACACCGACGCGCACGTCGTTGCGGACCGCCCACAGGAGCGTGGGCACCAGGTAGGCGAGCGTCTTGCCCGTGCCCGTCGGTGCGTGGATCAGGTGGAGCGCCTTGCGGCCGAACCCCTCGGCCATGTGCGCCGCGACCTCGTGCTGGCCGCGCCGGTAGCCGCCGGCGTCCGCTTCCTCCCCGAACAGCCGCGGCAGGTGCTCCTGGAACACCTCGTCGATCGCTTTGCGGTCGCTCGCGTCGAGCGGTGCCGCTTCCTCCGCGAACGGGGGGAGCGACGGAAGATCGCGCTTGTCGCCGCGCGCCCAGGGCGGGAGCGCGGCCTCGAGCGCGTCCTCGAGCGTCTCGTAGGCGCGCAGCGCGTCGCTGAGCTGGCCGTCCGTCAGGGCCGCGTGCTCGGGGAACAGCTCGTCGCGATCGCCGCGCCAGCGCGAGGGGTGCTCGAGCAGCGCGGCGGCGACCCCGATCTCCTCGGCGCGCTCCACGTCCCAGTCGCCGAAGCCCTGGGCGACGTCGGTCAGCGCGTGGGCCAGGACCGCGAGGGTGGCGACGGGCCGGGTGAGGACCCGCCCGATCAGCACCGCCAGGGCGGCGCGCAGCTCCGCGGGGCCCGGGGCTTGGCCGCGCTTGGCGCCCAGCAGCTTGCCCGCCAGCGCCTCGCCGTCG
>CAZDYS010000399.1:0-4229 GCA_964509445.1 uncultured Planctomycetaceae bacterium | reverse complement strand
GCCAGCAACGCCCTGCGCTTCTACGACTTCTCCGACGCGCCGCTGATGACGGTCGAGCAGGGCGGAGACGTGGGCATCGGCACGACGACCCCGGGCTTCAAGCTGCACGTCGAGGGCGGCAGCGACGTGGCGATCGGAGGCGGCGGGTACCTGGTCGTCGGCGACCCGAACGGCCTCAACGTCGCCATCGACAACAACGAGATCATGGCGCGCAACAACGGCGCCACGTCGACCCTGTTCCTGAACACGAACGGCGGCTTCGTGAGCATGGCCGGGCTGCAGATCAGCGGCGGCGCGGACCTCGTCGAGGGCTTCGACACGGGCGACGAGACCTGCGAGCCGGGCACGGTCGTCGTGATCGACCCCGATCACCTCGGGCGCCTGACGGCCTCGACGAGCGCCTACGACACCAAGGTCGCCGGAGTCGTCTCCGGAGCCGGCGGCGTGGACCACGCGGTCCAGCTCGGCAAGGACCACCCGCTGGACGGCGACACGCTGGTCGCGATGAGCGGTCGCGTCTGGGTCCACTGCACGGTGGAGGGCGGAGCGATCGCCCCGGGGGACCGCCTGACGACCTCCGGCACGCGCGGACACGCGATGAAGGCCAGCGACGGCACGCGCAGCGACGGAGCCGTGCTGGGCAAGGCGATGAGCTCGCTCGAGGAGGGAGCGGGTCTGGTCCTCGTGCTCGTGAACCTGCAGTAGCGGAGGCGACGGGCCGCGGGACGAGGAGGGCGTCCCGCGGTCCGGCGTGCAGGAGCCGCGCCGGGGTCGCGCAGGAGACCGACCTCGCGCTCAGGCGTCGCTGGCCAGAACCACGTGGTAGCCGTCGGGGTCGCGCAGCCAGACCTCGTCGAGGCCGTAGTCCTGGACGCCGACGGCGCGGCCCTCGTGCCCCGCTTCCCGGAGCTCCTCCCCGCAGGCCCGGGCGTCGTCGACGTACAGGTACAGGACGACGTCGGAGTAGTCCGGTCGCCCGCGCCGGTGGGCGGAGGCCGCGCGTGCGGTCTGGTTGAGCATGAGCCGCAGGCCGTCGCTCGTGAGCAGCCGCCAGGCGCTGCCCGGCTTCCCGTCCCAGCGCTCCGCGACGCGAAACCCGAGCGCCTCGTAGAACCGGACGCTCGCGTCGATGTCCTCCACGTTCAGGAGGACGCTCATGCCGGCGGGCTTCATGGGGAGGAGGGTCGCGGATGCACGCGGTGCGCGACCACCGACGGATCCTACCCCGCGGCGGACCGGCCCGTCGTCAGCGCCGTCGCGGAGCGCTCGCCGGCGTCGGCGCGCTGTCCTGCGGTCGAGGCTCCAGGCGCCCCGCGCCCTCGGGGACCTCGAAGCGCTGGGGCACGCTCGAGCCCGCCCAGGTGATCCAGAGCTCCTCGACGCGACGCTCCTCTGTTTGCCCGAAGCGGAGCGCGGCCAGGGCCTGGGAGCTCTTGGAGGCGGGCTCAGAGCCGTAGCGTCGCGCGACGCGCGTCCCGTCCGAGTAGGCGGCCGTCACGAGGGTGCCGACGGGTTCGCCCCCGTCGCGCCGCGGCTGGACCAGCAGCGTGGGGAGCGCGGACGCCGCCGCGCCGCGGTTGCGCAGCACGTAGCGTCCCCAGCCCAGGCCGACCACGTCGAGGTGCCCGTCCCCGTCGACGTCGCAGGGAGTGGCGGCGTGGATGCGATCGACGTCCGAGAGGCCCGCCAGCAGACGCCTCGTGAAGCCCGCCGCGCCGTCGTTCTCCCACAGGAGCACGCGGCCCCGTGGCCAGAGGAAGCGGGGCGGGACCTGGCCCGCCTCGTGGAAGTCGAGGAACACGTCGCGCTTCACGCCGACCCGCTTGGTGGGGCGGCGTTCGAAGCGCAGGAGGTCGTCGTCCCCGTCCCCGTCGAAGTCGCCCGTCACGAGGAAGCCGGGCTCTTCGGGGCGCGCGAGCGCGGCGGCGAGGCGCTCCTCCACGAACACCTCTCCGCGGCGCAGGAACAGGTGACTGGTGTTCTCCCTGCCGGCTCCCGCGACGAAGAGGTCGAGCGCTCCGTCGGCGTCGAAGTCGGTGAGCGTGAGCTGCGTGTCGGAGAAGATGCTCGCGCCCTCGTTGCCCTGGAACACGAGGCCGAGCCGCTGCGGCTCCAGGATCGCGAACCGCTCGCCCTCCAGGCTGCGCGCGAGGTGCACGCCGCCCTCGTCGACGAAGTACAGGTCCTGCCAGCCGTCCCCGTCGTGGTCGGCCCAGGTCTGGACGACGGGCGACGTGAAGTCGAGGCCGAGTGCGGCCGCGCGGTCCTCGAACCGTCCGTCCTCCGTGCGGAAGAGGAGCCGGTTGGGGGACTCCTCGCAGCTGATCGAGACCTCGAGGACGCCGTCGCCGTCGACGTCCACCGTCTGGATCGTGCGGCTGCGCCCGTAGTCGCGCGCGACGGTCCCCTCGGGAGCCCAGCCGTAGCGCGCCTCCGGCAGGCCGCGGTAGAGGAAGTAGCGGTCGAGCTTGCCCGGCTCCGGCGGCGCGAGGGACCCGATCAGGCCGCCGCGCGTGACGAAGAGCTCCGGGTGGGGCGAGTCCTCGAGGTCCACCCAGGCGATGCCGTGCGGGTCCGGCTTCCAGAACGAGGCCTCCTCGCCGGTGACCCGCGCGCGCTCCGGCCCCACGAAGAGCGAGGGGGCCGGGCCGTCCGTCGGATCGAAGTGCAGGCGCAGCTCGGTGGCGACGCGCCCGGAGCGCAGGAGGAACAGCCGCGGCTCGTCGTCCAGCGGCAGCGAGACGCGCATCGAGCGCGCGCCGGTGCGCTCGAACTCCCCGGGCAGCAGTCCCTTGAGGGACACGACCTCGTCGTTCGTGGCGATCGCGACCTGGAGCGCGCGCGGCGCGTCCGCGTCCGGCAGCCACAGGAAGCGCCAGGCGGAGGGGGACCGCGCCGTCTCGTGCCAGAGGTAGAGCCCTGGCCGCTCGTCCTCGAGGATGCGCGGCACCAGGGAATCGGTGTCGGCGAACAGCGAGGGCACGCCGGGCGCGTCCTCGAGTCCGCTCGCGTCGCGTCCCTCGAAGCGCGCCCGGCGGAAGTGCCCGCCGTCGTTCTCGAACAGCTCGAGCGGATGCAGCATGTGCCAGTTCGCGAGCACGTCCGGGTCTCCGTCCAGGTCCATGTCCGTCGCGATCACGTCGAAGGCGGGGATCGGCGTCCGCCCGAAGGACCCCTGGAACCGGTCGCCCAGCAGCTCGAAGCGATCGAGCGCGGGAACGTCGTCGGGGCCCTGGGCGAAGGCGATCGCTCCGGAGAGCGACAGCGCCGCGAGGAGCCAGGCGTGGCGGAGGAGAGGACGCACGGGGAGAGGCAGAGGAGGCCGGGCGGTCCGTGGGGGAGGTGCCGCCGGTCTCCCCAGGATACGGCGCGGCCTCGGCCCGGCTCCTGCCGGGGCGGGAAAGCGGAGGAGGGCGGAAGGGGTTTCCGGCCGCGCGGGGGGAGCGTGCCCGCGGCGTCCGGCAGGTCGTTCGCGGGCACGGGAAGATCCGCGCCGGGCGCTGGGGTCGCGCCGGAGGCAGGGATACACTTCGCCCGATGCGTCCGCGTCCTCTTCTCTGGGCCCTCCTGGCGCTGGCCCTGGCCGGCTGTCGTTCGACGGAGCTCTACGTCTACAACCTGCGCGAGGTGCACCAGCCGGACGGGACCGCGCGCCGCGTGGGGAACGTCCAGGGCACGCTCGGGTACACGGCCGGGCAGCTCCTGTCGATCGGACGCTTCGGCAAGCCGGGCTTCATCGAGGGGGAGGACCGCGCGATCGAGGATCCGCTGGGCGTGGGGCTGGAGAACCTCACGGCGCTCCTGGACGACCCGAACGACGAGCACGCGCGCTCGCGCGGCGTGCAGATGATCACCTGGCTCGGACCCGTGTGCTCCTACACCTTGAGCCGGCAACGCTGCGCCGAGGCCATCGGCGAGCTCGGACCCCACTACGGCGTGCGCGGCCCGGTCCCGTCGCCGGAGCCGGCGGCCGGCGTCGAGGAGGTCCAGCTCGCGCTCGAGGAGATGGTGCGCGCCTCCGGCGGCGACCTGGAGCTGGCGGCGCTCGGGACGAGCTCGCTGACCGTCGAGGAGGCGGCCGAGGCCGTGCGGGCGCTCCCGCTGGACCGGGACGGCGGCCGGCGCGCGCTCCTGTATGCCTTGCTGAGAATCCGCACTGGCATCTCTTGATGGAGCCACTGAAGGATTCAAACATTCATGAAATGATGCCTTGAACCCCATACAGGCTC
>CAZDYS010000398.1:0-4231 GCA_964509445.1 uncultured Planctomycetaceae bacterium | reverse complement strand
AGCACGTCGTCCTCGTCGATCGTCGCGAAGCCGGCGCCGTGGTCGGGGACGACGGGGGCTGCCTCTTCCTGCGCCGCGACGGGCGCAGGTGTCCCGAGGGCCAGGACTAGGAGGAGGGACGGGAGGCCGGCTCGCATGCCCCCCATCATGCGGCATCGGTCGGCTCAGCCCAAGGGATGCAGCGAGCCGTCGCGCGCGGCCTCGACCGGGCCGGCGAAGACCGTGCGAGCCCTCTCGAGGGCCTCGGAGGGAGCGTGAGCGGGATAGAAGTGGCTGAGCAGCAGGGCTCTGGCGCCCGCCTCGTTCGCGAGCCGCGCCGCGGAGCTCGGGCCGAGGTGGTTGGCGGTCGCCTGCTCGTCGGGGAACGAGCACTCCGCGAGGAACACGTCGACCCCCTTCCCGAGGCGCGCCACGCGGGGATCCTCGTTCGTGTCTCCGGTGTAGAGCAGGGACCACGCGCCACCGGGATCCTCGAGCCGCCACGAGAGGGTGACCAGCTCTTCGCTGTGACCGTTGCGCTGGCAGCGCATCCGGAGCCCCTCGCGCTCGAGGGTCGCGGTCCCCTCCGCGTCGAGCGCGACCTCCGTCACCTCGGCGTTCGGGTCCCGCGCCCAGCGACCCCAGGTGGCGGGCGCCTCGTCCAGGAGCCGCGCGAGTCCGGGCGGTCCGACCAGCTCGATCCGGGGGGCGTCCCGGAAGGACGGGTTGCGCCGCGCGAAGGCCAGCGCGAACAGGTCGAGGCAGTGGTCCGGGTGGAAGTGCGAGAGGACGACCCGCTCCACGCGCCCCAGTCCGATCCCCAGCCGCGGCAGCGAGCGCACGGTGCCGGGCCCGAGGTCGAGCAGCGTGACGGGGGCCTCGGGCTGGTCGGGCTCGAGCAGCGCGTAGCCCGCGCAGCCCAGGCCGGGCTGCGGCACGATCGACCCCGCGCCGAGGACGCCGAGGTGCATCGCTCCTCAGTCGGCGTAGCCGTTCGGGTTCGCGGTGTGGAAGTTCCAGGCGTCCCGCAGGATCGTGTCGAGGTCGCTGCGACGCGGCGTCCAGCCGAGCAGCGTCCGCGCCCGCTCGTTGGACGCGATCAGCGTGCCCGGATCCCCGGGGCGGCGAGGCGCGACCTCCGCAGGAATCGCGTGCCCGGTCACGACGCGCGCGCGCTCGACGAGCTCGCGGACCGTCACGCCGTCGCCGGTTCCGAGGTTGCAGGCGAGCTGCTCGGTCCCCTCCTGCAGGCGGACCAGGGCGCGCAGGTGGGCGTCGGCCAGGTCCTCGACGTGGATGTAGTCGCGCACGCAGGTTCCATCGCGCGTGTCGTAGTCGTCGCCGAACATCATGATCTTCTCCCGCGTCCCGAGCGCGACCTGCAGGACGAGCGGGATCAGGTGCGTCTCCGGGTCGTGGTCCTCGCCGAGGACGCCGTCGTGGGAGGCGCCGGCCGCGTTGAAGTAGCGCAGCGCGGCGGTGCGGAACCCGTAGGCGACGACGTAGTCCTGCATCATGTGCTCCATGTGCAGCTTCGTCTTGCCGTAGGGGTTGATGGGGTGCTGCGGATGCTCCTCGGTGATCGGGACCTCGACGGGCTCCCCGAAGGTCGCGGCCGTGGAGGAGAAGACGATCTCCTTGCAGTCGGCCGCGCGCATCGCCTCCAGGAGGTTCCACGTGTAGATCACGTTCTCCCGGTAGTACTTGGCCGGGTGCTCCACCGACTCCCCGACGTAGCACTTCGCCGCGAAGTGGATCACCGCCCGCGGCCGGTGCTTCGCGAAGACCGCGGCGAGCCCGTCCGGGTCGCCGAGGTCGCACTCCTCCAGCGGTGCGCTGACGGCGGCGCGGTGCCCGGTGGAGAGGTTGTCGAGCACGACGACCTCGACGCCCTGGGACTGGAGCAAGCGAACGGTGTGGCTACCGATGTAGCCCGCACCGCCGCACACGAGGATCGGGCCGGCCGGGGTCGGCGTGTCGTTGGAGTCGGACATGGCGGCGGAGAATAGCCGCTCCAGCGGATCCTCGCACCGATCCCCGCCCGAGGAAGAGGCGAAAGGGCGTGACGCCGGGCCGATCCGCCGGTGCGTCGGCGGAGCGGCCCCGGGTCCCCTCTTCCTCGGGCGCTACCGGGGGGGGCCTGCGTAGGCAGGGTGTCTGCTACAGCGAGAGCTGCCAGCCCAGGGTAACGATCCAGTCGGTCTCCAGGTTGGGGCCGTCCAGGTCCTGGTAGAGCGGGACACCGGCCTCGAGCGCGAGACGGTTCCCACCGAGACCCGGGTTCCAGTTGAGGCCGACGAGCGCGTCGAGGCGGTCCCCGCCGCGCAGGTCCGGATCCGCGGTCGGGACCATGGCCGGGTTCAGGTCCGGGTCCGCTCCGTGGAAGTTCTCCCACTTGTTGAAGTCGAGGCGCAGGGAGCCGCTGAGGTCCTGGCCGAGCCGCTGCGCGATCCAGCCGGTGACGTTCTGGCGGTTGCCGTGCTTGTAGTCCTCGCTGTTCTCCCCGAGGTGGAAGCGCAGCGTGCCCTGGGCACCCCAGGAGGTGTCGCCGGACTGACCGAGGTACGTGATCCCGGGCAGGAAGTCGAAGGTGCCGGTACCGAGCTGCATCGGGTACGGCAGCTTCGCGTTGGCCATCGCGGGCGTGTCGTCGCGCTCGTCGACGGAGCCCGTCGGCAGGCTGACGCCGAGGTTGAGGTGGACGCGCTCGTCGCCCGCGTCGTAGAGCGAGCGCATCGCCGTGAAGCGCACGTCGCCGAGGCCCTCGGACTCGGTGTCGAAGGTCACGCCCATGGCCGTCTCGTGGTTCATCCAGTTCGAGACGTAGGGGACCATCAACATCAGGGTCCACTCGTCCGTCGGAGCGTACATGCCGCCGAGCATCAGCATGTCCATGTCCATCTCGGTCGGGGTGACCAGGAACCCCTGGCCGAAGACGTCGGAGTTCGAGATGCCGCTGGTGTTGTTCCGCATGCCCTCCATGTGCATGCGCATCAGCCGCAGGGAGACCATCCACTCGCCGGCGGAGTGCAGGTGATCCCCCATCACGCCGATCGGCGCGTGCCCGTCGGGGCGGTGCGAGGTCCAGCCGCCGTCCCGGGCGTGCCCGTCTCGGGAGGAGAACTCGAAGCCGGCTCCCAGGAGCGCAGCGGTGTCGGGGTCGGTCGGAAGATCGGTGCCCTGGGCGCTGAGGCCGGAGGCGAGCGCTGCCAGGGCAAGCGCGGAGAGAGAGGTGTTCATCGTGTGGAGTGCGGCGCAGGAACGCCGACTTGAGGGCGGGAAGGGAGAGACGACGAGCGCACGACGGCGTCCCCCGAGGGACGCGGACACGAAGGCGCTCGCTCGAAGCGAGCCACCGCCGGAGCCCCGCTCCCCTTCCGTCGGGGGCCGGGCTCCTCGGGCGGCGAGGAACGTCGAGGTCGTCAGTTCCGCCGCGGCGGCGGCTGGGCCGGCTCCGGCCCGAGCGAGGTGGGCAGCGACGCCACCTCGCGCACTCCACGAATGGGTCCCGAGGTCGGAGGGGTCTCCCCTCCGGTCGAGACCAGCACGGGACCGACACCGGTCACCGTGAACGAGCCGGGTCGCTCTCCGCAGTCACAGTCCTGGGACCAGCTCCCGGGTGTGTCCTCGCTCTCCCCGCCGAGCTCGCAGCAGCTGGACGCGGCGTGAGCGCACAGGCACTCGGCGTCGCAGCACGAGTCCTCGCCACTGCCGCACACGCCGGACCAGACCGGTCCGCTCACGCGGAGCGCACCGAAGGAGGTCGTGAGCAGCAGGCTCAGGACGAGCAGCAGGGATCGCCAGACGGACACGCCCGCGAGCCTGACCGGGGTCGGGGCTCCCGCCAACCGCGAACCGCGGGAAGGTGGGAGCAGGCGGATCCTTTACGCCTGCGAGGGCCCGTGCAGGAGCGTCGCGCCGGCCTGCTCGAGCGTGCGCCAGAAGTCCGGCCAGCTCTTCGCGACGCAGCCGGGATCCCGGACGGCGACGCCCGGGAGGACGAGCCCCAGGAGTCCGAAGGCGAAGGCCATGCGGTGGTCGCCGCGAGGATCGAGCGATGGGGAGGGCCGGGGAGATCGCTCGGGCGGGCCGATGGTGAGCGCGGCGGCCTCCTCGTCGACCGCGAACCCGAGCGCCTCGAGGCCGCGCGCGAGCACGGCGACGCGATCGCTCTCCTTGCCACGCAGGGTCTCGAGTCCGACGAGCCGAGAGGTCTCGCCGGAGCGGAGCGCGGCGACGGCGGCGACGGAGG
>CAZDYS010000397.1:3105-4233 GCA_964509445.1 uncultured Planctomycetaceae bacterium | reverse complement strand
CCGCTCCCGGAAGCCAGATGCCGGCCAGGAGAGCCAAGGCCGAGCCGATCTTCAGGGCGCCGACGACGAAGAACACCGCGTCCGATAGCCCGTACTCGGCGAACTCCTGGCGCAGCGTGAGCGCCTTGCCGCCGCGGTAGTCCGTCTCCGATCCGGATCGCAGGAGCCAGACGTTCAGGAGGCCGAAACCGACGAGGACTTGTAGGGAGATGTGCAACCAATCCATGAGTTCGCCTTGAGTTTCTCGAATGCGTCACCGGGCTCTTCGATGCGCGGCACGCTGCGGATTCCACGGACCTCGGCGAATTGCTCCCGCCCCGCCGGACGGCCCGGATCTCGCATCCATCCGGCGTCGAGCACCGAACATTCGGGTGCGACGAGACGTCGCTGAGCCCTTCCATGGAGTCCACGTTCGAGATCTTGCGACTGCTCTCGGCAGCGGCCTTTCTGTTCTACGGCGTGGCCTGCCTCGCGACCGACCACATGGTCGCGGAGTTCGAGCGCTACGGGCTCGCGCGCTTCCGCGTCCTGACCGGCTGCCTCGAAGTCGCCGGCGGAGCGGGACTGCTGGTCGGGATCTGGTTCCCCCCCGTCGGAGTGGCCGCGGCGCTCGGTCTGAGCCTTCTCATGCTCTTGGGTGTGGCGACGCGCGTGCGAATTCGGGACTCTCTACTGATGACCATGCCGGCCTTCGTGCTCTTCGCCGTGAACCTCTTCCTGTTCACGTACGCGCTCCGCTCGGACGTTCCGACGTGAAGCCGCGCGTTCTCGTCACGGGAGCGACCGGCTACATCGGAGGCCGCCTGGTGCCGCGCCTCCTCGAAGCCGGCTATCGAGTGCGGTGCATGGCGCGTTCGCCGCGCAAGCTCACGGATCGTCCGTGGTCCGAGCACCCCGCGGTCGAGATCGTCGCCGGCGACGCCGAGAACGAGGACGACGTCCGCGCCGCGCTCGAAGGCTGCACCTTCGCCTACTACCTCATCCACTCGATGATCGTCGCGGGCGCGGATTACTCGGAGCGCGATCGCCGACTCGCGGAGCTCTTCGCCCGGGCCTGCGCCGCCGAGAAGGTCGAGCGCATCGTCTACCTCGGCGGTCTCGGCGAGACCGGCGCGGGCTTGAGCGAGC
>CAZDYS010000397.1:0-3078 GCA_964509445.1 uncultured Planctomycetaceae bacterium | reverse complement strand
CTGCGCGCAGCCATGATCATCGGCTCCGGCTCGGCCTCCTTCGAGATCCTGCGCTACCTCGTCGAACGCCTGCCGCTCATGATCACGCCGCGCTGGGTCGAGACGCGCTCGCAGCCGATCGCGATCCGCAACGTGTTGCACTACCTGGTGACCTGCCTCTCCACGCCCGAGACCACCGGCAGGACGCTCGACATCGGCGGCCCGGAAGTGCTCACGTACCGCGAGCTCATGGACACCATGGCGACCGCTCGCGGGCTCCCGCGCCGCCGCATCCTCACGGTGCCGATCCTCACGCCGCGCCTCAGCTCGTTCTGGATCCACCTGGTCACGCCGATCAGCCATCGCGTCGCGAGGCCGCTCGCCGAGGGCCTGCGGAACGAGGTCGTGTGCCGCGACGACGAGGCGGAGCGCTGCATGCCGCAGGAGCTCCTGACGGTGCGTCGCGCCATCGAGCTCGGCCTCGAGAACCTCCGGCAGAGCCACGTCGAGACGCGCTGGAGCGACGCGGGCCCCATGGCCGGCGACCCCGACTGGGCCGGCGGCTCCGTGTTCGACGACAGCTGGCAGGTCGACATCCGCGCGGACCCAGAGGCCGTGTTCCAGGCCGTGTGCCGCATCGGCGGTGGGCACGGCTGGTACGCCGCCGACTGGCTGTGGAAGATCCGTGGGGCGATGGACAAGCTCGTCGGCGGGCCCGGCCTTCGGCGGGGTCGCCGCCACCCGGAGCGCGTGAGCTACGGCGACGCGCTCGACTTCTGGCGCGTCACCGACGTGAACGAACCCCGTCGGCTCGCGCTGCGCGCCGAGATGAAGCTGCCCGGCGACGCGCAGCTCTCCTTCCGGACCGTCGCGCTCGAACCCGGTTCGACACGACTGATCCAGAGCGCTCGCTTCGTCCCGCAGGGGCTCGGGGGACTCCTCTACTGGTACGCGGTGCTGCCCTTCCACGGAGTCGTCTTCCGCGGGATGCTGGAGGGGATCCGTCAGTCGGCGGAGCGATCGGCCGGCGTCGACGGGCCTTCCCTCGGCCGCGTCCGCAGGACCGATCCCGATCCGGCCAGGGCGAGCTGAGGCCCGCTCAG
Organism: uncultured Planctomycetaceae bacterium; assembly: GCA_964509445.1. Lineage (GTDB taxonomy): Bacteria > Planctomycetota > UBA1135 > UBA1135 > CAZDYS01. Next base: position 1,996 of record CAZDYS010000397.1, on the reverse strand, counting down.
AGCCGCAGCCAGCCCACGGTCGCCACGAAGGCGTTCAGCGCGAGCAGCACGAGCGCCGGAGACGTGGCCAGGAACGAGTCGCCGACGCGCACGCGCGTCGCCACCCCCAGCACCATGAGCAGCGTCAGGCCCACCGCTGCGGCCACCCCCACGACGGGGAACACATAGCCCCCGGCCAGCCCGAGCGCGCCGAGGACCTCCAGCGCTCCCGTCAGGCGGCGCATGCGGGCCAGACCGAACCGCTCGAACTCCGCCACCATGTGGTCGGAGCAGAGGCAGGCCAGCCCGTACCCGAGGAAGGCCAACAGGGAAACGGCCCGGGCGGCTTCGAACGCGAGGTCCAAGGGGCCGACGGTACACGAGCCGAGGCGCTTTGTCTTCGCGCAGCGAACTTGCGAGACTGGACGACATGCCTCCGATCACGCTCTCCTCCGTGCTGCAGGTCCTCGTCGGACTGGGCCTGCTGAACGTCTGGCTGTTGCGCTCCAAGAAACCGACGCTCTACCGAGGCGGCCTCTCCACCAACCTGAAGGGCGAGTTCGCCGCCTACGGCCTGCCGGCCTGGCTCTTCTACGTCGTCGGCGCCCTGAAGGTGGGCGCGGGCGTGGCGCTCCTCGCGGGGCTCTGGGTCTCCGGCGTCGTCCTGCCGGCTGCGGGCACCGTGAGCGTGCTGATGGTCGGCGCGCTTGCGATGCACGCCAAGGTCAGGGACCCGAAGATCAAGTCCCTCCCCGCGTTCGCGATGCTCGCGATGAGCGGCACCCTGGTCTACCTGCACGGCGTCTGATGCCGCCTCCTGCGCGCGCCCGTGAGAGCCTCTTCGCGACCCCAGCCTCTCCCGCTGTCCCTCGACGTGCGCTGCTAGGGGAGCGCATGAAGGCAGCACTGCGAGCCGGCGGGCTGCTCTTCGTCGTGGGTCTGGCGAGCTGCGCGAGCGTCGCCCCGCGAACCGCGCGTGTGGACCTGCGAGCCTCCGGCACCCAGGCCACCGTCCACGACGGACCGACGCGGGCGGCCGGGACGCCCGACGAGCTCTCGCGGGAAGCGGAGGACCTGCTGCGGCTCTCCGAACCGCCGAGCGTGACCTTCGATCGCGGCATCCGGTTCCACTTCCCCGACTCGTCCACCAAGGCGCACATCGGGACGCTGATCCAGCAGGACTGGGCCTTCTTCGGCGAAGACGAGGAGCTGCGGTCCGCGCCGGGCATCGGCGATCTCGAGGACGCGACGTTCTTCCGGCGCGCGCGCGTCAAGTTCGACGGGACCACGCGCGACCTGATCGAGTGGGACTTCGACGCCGAGCTCCTGGCGGGCGACAACGTCCAGTTCGACGATCTGTGGATCGGTTTCCGAGCGCTCCCCGGACTCGGCAACCTGCGCATCGGACACGTCAAGCTGCCCCAGGGACTGGAGTCGGTCACGAGCAACCGCGTGTTCACGTTCCTCGAGCGGTCCGCCCAGCACGACGCGTTCTACCGCGAGTACGGACCGGGGTTCCTGCTCTTCGACGAGATCGGCGACGGCCGGGGGCAGTGGTCGATCAGCCTGCACCGGCAGGACGCGAACGGAGACGGGATCGCGGTCGGGGACGGAGAGTTCGCCGCGACCGGCCGGCTGACGGGCATCCCCCTCCTTCGCAGGAACGGGGCGCAGTTGCTCCACCTCGGCATCTCCGCCAGCTACCGAGCGGACGTCCAGGGCGCGGTCCGGTTCCGGGCTCGACCGGAGTTCCGCATCGCCCGGGACACCCCCGTGTTCGTGGACACGGGAGCGATCCCCGCGGACGACGCCCTGGTCCTCGGCAGCGAGATCGCCTTCGTCAACGGACCCTTCTCGCTGCAGTTCGAGTACACGGCGGCCACCGCCATGGGCCGGGAAGCCACGGCGCCCGGCGGCCCCGACGACGACCCCTGGTTCCACGGCGGGTTCCTGCAGGTCTCCTACTTCCTGACCGGCGAGCACCGCCCCTACGACCGCCGCCTGGCTCGCATGGGGA
>CAZDYS010000396.1:0-4235 GCA_964509445.1 uncultured Planctomycetaceae bacterium | reverse complement strand
ACGAGGAGCTCCTGACCCTCTCGCCGGACAACCCGGCCGTGTTCGTCGACGTCGCTCGTCAGTACGCGTCCCTGGGCCAGAACGAACGGGCGGAGGACTGCTACCGGCAGGCGCTGCGGCTGCGCCCGGACGACGGCAGCTACCGCCTCGCGCTCGCGGACCTCTTGCTCGAGCGCGGCGACGTCGAGGAAGCCCAGGAGCTCTGGAGTGCCGCCACCTTGGACGAGGACCCGGGCGTCCGCGATCGCGCCCGCGCGCACCTGTACGACGAGCTCGTCCTGGCCGGGCGCGTCCACGAGGAGATCGATCGGCTGCGCGCCAAGGTCGAGGCCCGGCCCTACGACCTGGAGGCGGCCGGCGCGCTGATCGACCTCCTGGTGCGGGAGCTCGAGTACGAGCTCGCGCTCGAGCGCCTCGAGGACCTCCTGTCCTACCACCAGAGCGACGTGGACCTGGGCCGCAGGCGTGCGCGCCTGCTCGAGGACATGGGCCGCTACGAGGAGGCGCTGGAAGCCTGGAGCGCGGTGGTCAAGCTGCCGGACGGCGACACCGAGGACGTGCTCCGCGCCTGTGCGGACTGCGCGCTGTCCCTGGGGGATCGGGACCGCGCGGACGAGTTCCTGCTGGCGATCTCCGACCCGCTCACGGTGGCGAACCTGTACACCAAGTTCGGCCTGCAAGAGGAGGCGATCGCCTACCTCGAACGCCACCTGGTCGTGACCCCTTCGGACCGGACCGCGCTGCAGCGCATCGCCGAGCTCGAGGAGCGCAGCGGCTCGCGGGACAAGGCGCGGGCGAGCCTGGAGAGGCTCCTGGACCTGAACGGAGAGGACTGGGACACGCTGCTGCGTGCGCTGCGCCTGGCGCGTGCGCGCGACGCAGAGGACGAGGCGACGGACTACCTCCGCCGCCTGCTCGCCACGCTCTCCCCTCCCGTCGAGCCGGAGATCGCGAACCGACTCGCGCAGCGGCGCGCGCTCGGCGCACAGCGCAAGGAGTACCGCAAGAAGCTGGGCGAGCTGAACCAGCTGGTCGAGAGCGAGGAGATCGAGCCGGCGCAGCTCCTGCGGGTGCTGCAGGAGCACCTGGAGACGAACCCGGCGGACGAGGACGTGTTCGCACGCGTGATGACCCTGGCGGCCGAGGAGCTGAGCCCCTCCGAACAGCTCGCGCTGGTCGCGCGGGTCCGCGAGCGCACGGTCGACCAGGACGTGCTCCCGGCGGGACGCACGGCCAAGGCGTGGGCGCGCGTGCTCGAACGCCGTGCGGAGAAGCTGATCAAGTCGCACCCGGAGCTCGCTGCGGCCCGCGTGCAGGAGCTCACCGAGACGGCGGAGCTCACGGAGAAGAGCCTGAAGGACCGGCTCGAGATCCTGGTGGCCAACGACGGCGCGAACAGCACCGCCGAGGAGCGCATCGCGGCCTTCCGGCTCGGGACGGAGAGCTTCCCCGACGAGACGGTGTTCCTGGCCGGACTCGCGCGAGAGCTCATGCTCGACCAGCAGGCCGAGGCGGCGATCCCCCGGCTCGAGCGCCTCGTCGTCGCCCTCGAGGGCGGGCTGCGCTCCAAGCGCCCGGACGACGAGGGCGAGGGCCGGAGCTTCCGGCGTCGCCTCAAGCGCAAGCTCCCGCAAGAGCTCTACGACCAGACCGACGACGCGCTCCAGTGGAAGCTGTACGCGCTCGCGGAAGGAGACCCGATCGGTGAGGGCTGGGGTCCGCTCCGCACGCCGACCCGCATGACGGCCCAGTTCGCGCTCGCGGAGATGCTCCACGCCGCGGATCGTCAGGACGAGGCGCGCGCGATCCTGGCCTCCCTCGAACCGTCGGGGCCGGAGTTCGTGAACTGGAACGCCGCGCTCGCCGTGCGATACGAGGAGCTCGGGTTCGAAGAGGACGCCACGCGCCTGCGCTCGGAGACCTTCGACGTCGTGGCCGAGGCGATGACGAGTCCGGTCCTGCGCCACGGGCGTCGCTGGCGTTCCGAGGTCTACGACCTGGTGAAGTGGCGCGCGCTCCGGCTGGCCGAGACGGGAGAGCACGTGGAGAGCTACCGCCTCGAACGACTGTGGGGCTCGCCGGCGGAAGCCCAGCTGATCCTCCCGCGCGACGGCGGCTCGATCGCGCCGGAGTTCCTCCAGACCTACGCCACGTCCTGGGAGGAGGCGCGCATCAGCGGAGACATGGGGCTCCACCGCACCGCCGGCGTGCTGTACGCGGAGCTGCTCCAGGCGGAGGGTCGCTGGGAAGAGGCCGGCGCGATCTACCGGGAGCTCTACGAGGCGGATCCGCTGGACCTCCCGCTCCTGAACGCCTGCGCGCGCATCGAACAGCGACTGGGTCGGATCGAGGAGGCGATCGCGCTGCACGAGGAGAAGATCACCGAGCGCCGCGAACACTTCGAGCGGACCGGGGAGGACCTCGAGCTCCGCAGCGGCACCTCCGCGGAGTCCTTCATGGGCGAGGCGCGCCCGGATCCTCTGCTCGTCGACCCGGCGGTTCCGTCCGGCAAAGGAAGCGAGGCGGACGAGCTGCTCTCGCAGCTCGGTCAGATGCGCTTCTTCTCCCAGCAGAAGAAGCAGCCGGGTCCGGACCTCCTGGACCACCAGATCGAGCTCGTGCGGCTGGCGATCGACGCGGAGGACTGGGAGCGCGTCGCCACCTACCTGCGCGACCTCACGTCCCAGCAGGGCGGAATCCAGTCCTGGGTCGCGTGGCAGATCAACAACCTCCTGGAGAATCTCGAGGCGGGGCTGGCCGCGATGCCCGTGCTGGAGGTGCTCTACGAGAACGCCGCCGACGACGGCAACACGGTGAAGCGTTACGCGGACGCCCTGGTCGAGGTCGGGAAGGAGGACGAGGCGATCCGCGTGTACCGCAAGTACCTGCGCGCGAACCGCGATCCCGACGACTACTGGCACGGCCGCGCCAAGGAAGCGCTGGCCGTGCTCGAGAAGGAGGCCCCGAAGGCCGAGAAGCCGCTCCCGGCCGACCTCGCGTCCGCCGTCGCCGGCGATCCGCGCAACGTGCGGCTGCGGCTCGCGCTGATCCGCGAGCAGATCGAGGAGAGGCGCTACTCCGAGGCGCTCGAACACGCTCGCGAGGCGCAGGAGTTCGCGAGTCACGTCGAGGAGGCGCGCACGCTCTACGACGGCCTGCTCGCGGTCAACGGCGAGCTGGACACCTACTTCTCGCGGCTGGAGAGCCGCCTGCAGCGCGAGAGCGGCGCGAGCCAGCGGCTGAGCCTGGCCCTTCCGCTCGTCCGGGACGCGGAGGCGCGTGGCGACCTGGAGCGCGTGCGCGAGGTGTTCCGCCTCGTCGACCGCGAAGGAGAGCTCGTGCAGGCCGACCTGAGCACGGCCGTCTGGTGGCTCCAGCGAGGTCACCTCGAGGAAGCGGAGACGCAGCTGCGCGCGGACCTGCGCGCCTACAGCGCGGGCAACCGCTGGGTCCGGGACCAGCTCGAGAAGGGGCTCGCGCTCCTCGAGATCGAGCGCGGTGAGGTCGTCCCGCTCCTCGACTCGATCTGGAAGGACCAGAACTCCCGCCAGGAGCTCGACACCCGTCTCCTCGACCAGGTCGCGGCGCTCCTGCGAAGCATCGAGCACGACCCCGCGGACGTGCGGGCGGAGGCGGAGGCCGTGGGCGGACTCCAGGCCGGCTTCTACCGCGCCGCCCTCGCCCTCGCGACGCAGGAGAGAGCGGACGCGGAGGAGGCGATCCTCGCCGAGAGCCTCGCCGAGCCGCGTGCGAAGCTCCTGGGTCCCGCCACCGTGGAGATGGCCCGCGAGCGAGGCGACTTCGCCCTCGCGCTGGAGCGACTGGACCGCCTCGCGGAGCGCTACGCACCGAGCACCTCGCGGCGGGTCCAGACGCCGCTCGGCCAGCTCACGGAGGCCAAGGCGTTCGCGGCGGAGCGCGGCATCCTGCTCGCCTGGACCGGAGATCTCCCGGCCGCGCGCGAGACCTGGGAGAACGCCTTCGACGCGAGCCGCGAGGACCGCGCGCGCGTCCTGCGCCTGATGCTCGCCGCGGGAGCGATCGAGGCGGCGCGCGAGCTCGGAGCCGAGAGCCTGCGGCCCGGCTCCGAGCGGACGCGGCCGGAGGCGGTCCTGAACGCGTGGATCGCGAACGCCTCGAAGGACCGGGCTGCCGAGGGGAAGGCGCTCGAACGCGCGCTCGTGCTCGGCGGCGACAACACCGACGCGGTGTTCTTCGGGCCCTCCCAGGACGAC
>CAZDYS010000395.1:0-4238 GCA_964509445.1 uncultured Planctomycetaceae bacterium | reverse complement strand
CGGCCTCGATCCGCTCGAGCACGGAGCCGAGCTTCGGCCAGTTCTCTCGGCCGGCGGCCTTCAGGTGGTAGATCTCCGCGCCGGAGCCGGACGCGCGCGCGATCGCGATCACCTCCTCCACGGACTCCTGCAGGCGATTGCCCTCGCTGCGCATGTGCGTGGCGTAGCGGCCCCCGTGCGCCGCGCTCGCCCGCGCGAGCGCGATCAGCTCCTCGGTCGCGGCGTAGAAGCCGGGCGCGTAGATGAGCGCGGAGCCGACGCCCAGCGCGCCCTCCTCCATCGCCTCGCGCACGAGCGCGCACATGCGGCCGAGCTCCTCGGCCTCGGGCGCGCGGTCCGCATGGTCCAGCTCGTGGATGCGGACCGTCGTCGCGCCGACGAAGGACGCGACGTTGGGCGACACGCCGCGCGCCTCGAGGTGCTCGAGGTACCCGCCCAGCGTGTGCCAGGGGACGTCGAAGCGACCGCCGGCGGCGAGCTCCGCGCGCATGGACTCGTTCAGCGGCCCCATCGACCAGCCTTCGCCGAACACCTCCAGCGTGACGCCCTGGGTCACGTCGCTGAGCGCCCGGCCGTCGATCAGCAGCGACTCGGTGGCCCAGGAGAGGACGTTCACGAAGCCCGGCGTCACGGCACGCCCGCTCGCGTCGAGCTCGCGCCGCGCGGTGGCCTCGCTCAGGTCCCCCACGGCCGCGATGCGGTCTCCGTCGACGGCGACGTCCGCGCGGTAGGGCGACCCGCCGGCTCCGTCGAACACGACGCCCCCCCGGAGGATCAGGTCGTGGTCGAAGCTCTGGCAGGCGACCAGGGGAACGAACAGGAGCGGTGCCAGGCGGACGCGCATCGCGAGCATGCTACTCGTCCTGCACCAGGAGCGCGCGCAGCTCGTCCACGGAGGCCTCGCGGGCCGCCAGGCGCTCCTTGTCCCGCTTCGGAAGGCGCTTGAGCGCGTGCTCGATCCGAAGCGCCTCGCCGCGCTCGCCGACCTCGCGCGAGAAGACCAGCGTCAGGGGACCGCGGCCGCGCAGGAACTTCGCGCCGGTCCCGGCCTCGTGCTCGGCGAAGCGTCGCGCGACGTCGTTCGCGATGCCGGTGTACAGCGCTCCCTGGCGCGTACGCACGAAGTAGACGGACCAGGCGGACACCGGGGGGAGTATAAGGCGGGGGTGACCGACGAGTTCCGAACGGTGGCGGAGGAGTTCCGCTACGAGACCGAGCGGGTCAAGGGCTCGCGCTTCCTCGCGACCGTCTTCCCCGCCCGGTCGGCCGAGGAGGCCGAGGCCGCGGTCGCGCGCATCTCCCTCGAGTTCGCGGACGCCTCGCACAACTGCTGGGCCTGGCGGCTGGGCAAGCGCGGCGAGCTGTTCCGCTTCAGCGACGACGGCGAGCCCGGAGGTTCGGCGGGCCGACCGATCCTCGCGCAGATCGAAGGGCACGACGTGACCGACCTGGGCGTCGTGGTCACGCGCTGGTTCGGAGGCACCAAGCTCGGCGTCGGAGGCCTCATGCGCGCCTACGGCGGCGCGGCGGGACAGGCCCTGGACCGCGCGCCGATCCGGACCGTGGTCGTGACGCGGGCGGTGATGCTCTCGTTCCCCTACGAGTGCTCGGGCGTCCTCGAGGGGCTGCTCGGCGAGCTCGGCCTCGAACCGCGCGCGGCCGTCTACGAGGCGGACGTGCGCTTCGACCTGGACGTCCCCGAGCGCACGCTCGAGGCCTTCCGCGCGGAGGTCGCCGAGCGCACGGCGGGCCGTGCAGCCGTCACGGACCGCCCCTCCGCCTGACGACCGCGACAAAAAAAGCCCTGTCCGCTGGAGGGCAGACAGGGCTTGGTGGGTGGCGATCTGAGGTCGCCCCCAGGTGGAGCCTCTGGAGGAGGAGGGGAGGATCGAGGCTCTCACCCCAACTGGGGTGTGTTTCGCGAACCCGCGGGGATCCGATGCAGCAGACCCGGAAGGGAGTTCCGGATTCCCGGACTGCAATCCCTAAGCGACTACTAGGCAGTGACTTATGCCTCGCTGGAGAGATGCGTTTCGGGGCTCGGGCCGGGCCCGGGAGGTCGCCGCGGCGTCCGCGCAGGCCGCAAGCAAGCCTTACGAGGCGGGGCTGGCGGGACTGCTAGGCTGTGCGTCTCTCGCGGCTCTTCCCGAAGTCCCGCCTCGCCCGCATCCCTTCACGACCGCATGCAACACGCGCAACGTTCTCTGGCCCTTCTCTCGCTCGCGGTGCTCGGCACCGGCGCCTCCTTCGCCTCCCCCACGCCCGACGACGAGTTCGCCTGGCCGCAGTGGGACGGACCGGAGCGCGACAACCACTCGAAGGAGACCGCCTGGTCCTCCGCCGGCAAGGAAGAGCACCTGTGGGAGGCGCAGCTCGGCCTGGGGTACTCGACCGTCTCCGTGGCGGACGGACGCCTCTACACGATGGGCTACGACGCCGAGGCCAAGCTCGACGTCGTCTGGTGCCTCGACGCCCTGACCGGCGAGGAGCTCTGGGCCCACGCCTACGAGGCCGAGATCATGAACTACGCGCACGAGGGCGGCAGCGTGAACACGCCGTCGATCGACGGCGACGTGGTCTACACGCTCAACCGCGAGGGCAAGACGTTCTGCCTCGACGCGGAGACCGGCGAGGTGAAGTGGGAGAACCTCCTCCTCGCGAACGGGAACATCCACGAGCTCGAGGTCCCCACCTGGGGCTTCAGCGCCTCGCCGCTCGTCCTGGACGACCAGCTGCTCCTGAACTGCGGACGCCTGCTGTCCCTCGACAAGGAGTCCGGCGAGGTCCAGTGGATCACCGAGAAGAACTACGGGCACGCCTACGGGACGCCGACCGCGTTCGAGCTGGAGGGCAAGCCCGCGCTCGTCGCGCTCAACGCCGCGGGCGTCGTGGTGGTCTCCCGCGAGAGCGGTGAGGAGCTCTACTTCCACGAGTTCGGCGGTCAGAACCGCGGCGTCAACGCGGCCACCCCGATCGTGATCGAGGACGCGGTGTTCGTCTCCTCGGGGACGCGTCCCGGCGGCGCGCTGCTCGCGTTCGGCGAAGACGAGATGATCCCCGTCTGGGAGAACCGCGAGATGGCGAACTCCTTCTCCGGCTGCGTGCGGATGGGCGACCACCTGTACGGCTTCGATCAGTCCACGCTGAAGTGCATCGACCTCGAGGGCAACTCGATGTGGGAGGAGCGCGGCATCGGCAACGGTGCGGTGCTGGGCGCCGGCGACCGCCTGCTCGTGATGGGCGGCAACGGCGAGTTCCTGGTCTGCGAGGCGACCCCGGAGGAGTTCAAGAAGCTCTCCGGCGCGCAGCTCTTCGAGGAGGGCCGCTACTGGACGAAGCCGATCCTGGTGAACGGCATCATCTACTGCCGCAACAACCGCGGACACCTGATCGCGCGCGACCACCGCATGGACGCGCCGGAGAAGTAGTCCGAGCACTCGCCGGGCCCGAGGCGCGCCCCGTCCCCCGCCGACCGCGGGAGGGCGGGGCGCGCCTTCGATTCCCGACCTCCGGACCGCAACCCGCGCCGCTCCCGTCCGTCCTCCCCGTGGCGGGTGGGGGCTCGGGATGGAAGCGCTCGCGGCGCGTCGGAAGTCGTGTCGCGCGCCGCGGTCGCGTGCGAGAATCCCCGCCTCGCTCCCGCACTCCACGCGCTGTCTCCCCATGCCCTGGCTCTGGATCTCCCTCGCGGTCGTCGCCGCCGGCGTCGCCGTCGCCGCCTTCCGACCGGCCGCACGCGCTCTGCGCCGCACGCGCCGCGCGGCGAAGCGGGCTCGCACCGAGCACGCGCACCTCGCGAAGGCGGCGGAAGCGGTACGTGTCGCTCTGGAGGGACGCGCCCGCCGCTACGCCGACGAAGCGGCGAACGAGCGCCTCGGCGCGATCCCGGTCGACGACCTGAAGGCCTTCGGCGCCGACAACGTGCGCTGGAGCGCGCTGCAGGAGGTGGGCGTCGTCACGGTCCGCGAGCTCGTGGGGAAGACGACGAAGGACATCGAGGCGGTCCCCGGCATCGGCCCGAAGTCGGCGGTGCGCATCGTCGCCGCGCGCAAGGCGATCTCCGCGGCGAACCAGGCGGAGCCGGTGCCCCCGCCTCCGGTGGGCGTCGACGGCCCCGTCGGGCTCGAGCTGCTGCGGGCCGTCCACAACGCGCTCGCGGCGCGCGCGCACCTGGGCACGCTCCCGGACGAGCTCGAGGGCTTCGAGGCGGATGCGACGGAGACGCTCGCGTTCGTGAA
>CAZDYS010000394.1:0-4239 GCA_964509445.1 uncultured Planctomycetaceae bacterium | reverse complement strand
CCTTGAGCGTGCGGTCGAAGGCGAGCTCACCACGCTGCACCTCCTCGAGCGTCTTCAGCGACGCGGTCATGCACAGCCCGGAGCCCATGCACTTCTTGCGGAAGCGCTTGCGCGTGATCTCGATCGACTTCGCGAGGAAGATCTCCTGCTCGCGCGTGAGCAGCGGGATCTCGCCCATCTGGGTCAGGTACATGCGCACCGGGTCGTCGATGCGCTCGGCGACCACGACGCGCTCGAGCACCGCCGCCTGGGTCTGCGCCTGGACCGCGCCCTGGGTCACGCTCGCGGCCGGCGTGCTCTTGGTCGTGTTGGTCGTACGGGCGGCGCGGGCGTTCGGCGCAGCGATCTCCGAGTCGGAGTCGTCGATGACCTCGATGCCCTGCTCCTCGAGCGCGACGAAGATCTGGTCCATGCCTTCGGGCGGCACGAACTGATCCTCCAGGAGGGCGTTGATCTCGCCGTAGGAGAGGAAGCCCTTGCGGTTGCCTTCCTCGACGAGGACTTCGATGGTCTGGTCGATCTTCTGGGACATGTCGGCGGGTCGGAACTAGGGGTTCGAGGAGCCCGGCGCCGCGTCGGGAACGCGACGACGCTTGAGCTCCTGGTGGAGGGTGGTGAGGAGGGAGCGCTCTTCCGTGGCGGCGCCTCCGAGCTCCTTGTTCGAGCGGTCCAGCTCGTCGCGCAGCGCGCGCAGCTCGGACTCGTGCCGGCGCTTCTCGAGCCAGCGCTCCTGATCGCGCGCGAGCACCTGCGGGGACTCGGCCGTGCCGGCCAGGTCCTCCAGGCGGGCCGCGCGGTGGCGCGCCGGCGCGTCGCCGAGCAGGGTCAACAGACGTCCGCCGTGGATCGGCTCCTCGTCGTCGACGTCGTCGTACATCGTGAGGATGCACTGGAACAGCGTGCGCAGCTCGCCCTCGGGACACTTGTCCAAGAGGTCCGCATAGACCGGGATCAGGCTGTTGTCCAGGAGCAGCGCGCCCAGGAGGTACTCGAACGCACGCTCGGTCGCCGGGTCCACCGGCGCGACGTGCACCTCGTGCGCCGCCGCCTCGACCGGGGGCTCTTCCTCTTCCGGCCGCGAGCGGCGCGCGCGCGGTCCGCGGCGGCGGCTCTGTTCGAAGGCCGCCCACTGGGTGCGCAGATCGGCGGCCGGGAGACCGAGTCCCTGGGCGAGCTCCTCCAGTCGCGAGGAGCGCTCGACGGCGTTCGCGAGCTCCGCGAACAGGCCGAACAGCTCGTCCACGCCGGCCGCCAGCGCGGGTCCGCGCAGGGGCGCGAGGTCCTCCAGCGCCCAGGCGAACCAGTCGCGGGCGCCCGTGAGCAGGTCCTCGAAGCGCTGCGCCCCGTCCTCCCCCAGCAGGAGGTCGGCCGGGTCGACGCCCTTCGGCAGGGTCGCGACCACGAGCTCGAGGCCGAGCGGGAGCAGGCCGCGCAGGGCGCGCAGGCTCGCGTTGCGCCCCGCGTCGTCCCCGTCGAACACCAGCGTCACGCGGCGGGCACCGGTGCGCTTGATCAGCGCGGCGTGGTCCTCCGTGGTCGAGGTCCCGAGCACCGCGGCGACGTTCTCGTGCCCGACCTGGTGGGCCGCCATCACGTCCGTGTAGCCCTCGACCAGCACCAGGTGCCGGGAGCGCCGGACCGCCGCGAGCGCCAGGTCCAGGGCGTAGATCAGCCGCCCCTTGTGGAACAGGTCCGTCTCGGGGGTGTTCACGTACTTCGCCTGGGGCCGGCCGTCCGCGCGCTGCTCGTCCTCCGGCAGCACGCGCGCGCCGAAGCCCACGGTGCGCCCCATGCGATCGCGGATGGGCACCGTCACCCGGCCGCGGAAGAAGTCGTAGCGGCGTCCCTCCTCGGTACGGCCGATCAGGCCGGTCGAGAGGAGCAGCTCCGCCGCCACGCCCGCCTGGGTCGCGGCCTTCAGCAGCGGGTTCCCGTCCCGCGGCGCCCAGCCGACGCCGAAGCGCTCGAGGATCTCCGGGGAGAGGCCGCGCCGCGCCATGTAGTCGCGCGCGGCCGCCCCGCCGTCGCCCTGGAAGGAGCGACGGTAGAGCGCCTCGGCCCGCGTCAGCACCTCGTAGCTCTGGGCCTCGCGGGGATCCTCGCGACGGGCGCGCTTCTGGAACAGCGCCTCCGGCAGGTCCTCGCCGGCGTGCTGGGCGAGCAGGCGCAGCGCATCCAGGAAGGACACGCCGTCGAACTTCTCCAGGAAGCGGAGCACGTCGCCGCCCTCCCCACAGGCTCCCCAGCAGCGCCAGGTCCCCCGGCGCGGATCCACCGTGAAGGACGGCGTCCGCTCCTCGTGGAACGGACAGCGCGCCTGGTAGAGCGATCCCTTCTTGCGAAGGTCGGCGACCCGCTGCGAGACGATCTCCTCGATCGGCACGCGCAGCTTCAGGCGCTCGACGAGTTGTCGGAACTCGAGATCCTGCAAAGGAGTGGGGACACGGCTACGGTCCAGCGGAGAACGCGGGAACGCGAGCCGTCGATTCGGACAGGGACTGCAACCCGGCCGGGGTGGCGCGGGTCTCTTCGGGGAACGGGGACGGGCCGATCACTCCCTGTGAATCGATGCTCCCTGGGGCCGCACGTGGGATGCCCGCGCCGGAGTCGATCCGCTGATGGGTGGATCCTGCTCTTGGGGACGCCTGGGATGCGCGAGACGTTGTGGCCGCCCGTTGTGCTCTTGGAGCCCGCCCTCAGGTCGGTCCGCGACGCATCCGTAGACCGGAAAACGTAGCACCCTGGGGGTGGGAGACAAGCTCGGAGGCCTTGAAAGGCGCCGATCGCCCCGGGGGCCCGCCGGAAGGCCTCTCCAGGGGCCCTGGGAGCCCGCTCCGTCGCCCCGGGGACCACCGACCCGTCCGAGGGACGCCCTCTCGTCGCCCGCCCGCGAGGCCTCCGGCGACGGCGTGCGATCGGACGGAGCCGCCGCGGAGCCTCCGCCTCCCCTACTCCCCGGGCGCCGGATCCGGGCGCGAGCCCTCCGGCAGCGCGCGGGCCAGCGCGAGGAAGGCCTCCACGTCGAGCTCCTCCGGGCGCCTGCGCGGATCCGTCCCGGTCCGCGCGAGGAGCTCCTCGGCGCGGGAGCGATCTCCGAGGAGCGCCGCGAGCCCCGCGCGCAGCGTCTTCCGCCGTCGCTGGAACAGCCCCTCGACCAGGCGGTCGTAGCGCGCGAACAGCTCCGGCGCGACCGGCTCCCCCGGGCGCAGCGTGAGGTGCGCGACGCGGCTCTCCACGCGCGGCCGGGGCCAGAAGAGCTGAGCGCCGACCTCGCGACCGAGGCGTGCGTCGTAGCGCAGCCGCAGGCGCGCCGACAGCGCTCCCCAGGCTGCTCCCCCGGGGCTCGCGCACAGCCGCTGGGCGACCTCGGTCTGCACCAGCACGGTCATCGAGCGAGGCGGATGCGCGCGCGCCGCGAGCAGCGCCACCAGCGGACCGGAGATGCCGTAGGGCAGGTTGGCGCACAGGTGCCAGTCCCCCTCGTCCCACAGCGCCTCGTCGACGGCCGGCGCCAGCCGACGCTTGCCGGCCAGGACGTCGCCCTCGAGGAAGCGCACCCCGGTCGCCTCCCCCACCCGGCGGCGGGTGATCGCGAGCAGGCGCGGATCGATCTCGACGCACAGGAGGTCCACGCCGCGCTCGACCAGCGGCACCGTGAGGAAGCCGCAACCGGGCCCGACCTCGAGCACGCGATCCCCGGCCCCGACCCCAGCGTCGTCGAGCAGCGCACGCGCGAGGTTCGGGTCCGAGAGGAAGTTCTGGCCGAGGGTCTTGGTCGGCCGCAGCCCGGCCGCCTCGAGCTCCGCGCGCAGCTCGCTCCAGGACCGCGCCTCGGTCACCGCAGCTCCGCCGCGATGCGGTCCTTCAGCCCTTCCTCGAGCCAGCGCAGCGCCTCGCTGGCGCCGGGCTCCTCCAGGAGCTCGGCGAGCAGCGCCTCGAGCGCCGCCCGCGCGGCCACGTCCTCGGCCCAGCGACGTCCGACCTTGCGCACGCGCTCGGCCGCCCGCGGCCCCCGGGTCCAGGCGGGCGCGTGCTCCCGCAGGTAGGCGGCCGCGTCGGCGCACATGCGCGCCCCGAGGGAGGTGCTCTCGGTGTCCGGCGCGACGCGCCAGGCGTGGAACACGAACACCTTGGCGTCCGGGTTCCAGGAGAGCGCGCGCACCTCGAAGGTCCGGTTCCGCGGCGTGTCGAACGCACCGCCGAGCGCACAGAGGCGCGGCGGCCCCTCCGGCTCCTCCC
>CAZDYS010000393.1:0-4248 GCA_964509445.1 uncultured Planctomycetaceae bacterium | reverse complement strand
CTCCTCGCCGGCGTAGCCCATGATCAGGAACGGGACGCCCTGCACGACGCCCATGTCCTCCATGGTCACCAGGTTGGGATGGTCGATCGCCGCGAACAGCCGGACCTGCTCCAGCTCGCGTTCGATCGCGCCGCGGGCGGACTCCTCGTCGAGGCGTAGGAACTTGATCGCGTAGGACTTCCCGATCGAGCTCTTCTTGGCCTTGTAGACCTCTCCGAACGCACCTCCGCCGAGGTGGTTCTGGATCTCGTACCCGGGGATGAAATCAGGCCCGCGGAACGAGGCGTAGAAGGACTCCCAATCCACCATCGCGCTCGATTCTAGCCCGGAGGCCGGGCCGAGGAGCCAGCCGGAAGCTCGGCTGGGGCGAGACCGATGCCGAACGGGGGGCGACCGGGCTTGGCCTTCCCCGGCGCGCGGCCCAGGGAGAGGTCCAGGCGCCGGGCGAGCGGCAGCGGGACGCTGAACCCCGGGCTCTCCTCCGGATCGCAGCGCAGCGAGAGCCGGCCCGCCTCGTGGACGAGCTCGACCTCCTGCTCGAGCCCGGCGACGCGCACGTGCCGGTGCAGCGAGGCCCCGATGCGCACGCGGCCTCCGAGCCCCTCGTCGAACAGGAGCACCCGCGGAGCGCCGGCGCACTCCAGCTCGTCCTCCAGCTCGAGGAGCGCGGTGGAGCTCGCCGGATCCGGCAGGCGGTAGCGGAACCGGACGTCCCCGATCCGCACGCGGGCCCCGTCCGCGAGCTCGATCGCGCCGGACAGCGTCCGGCCGTCCACCTCCACCGGCTCCGGCCCGCAGGGAGCCAGCGTCCAGAGCGTGCCGGCCCGCAGGGACCGAGCGCGCTCGAGCCGTGCGTGCCGCGCGGCGACGTCCGCCAGGAAGGGAAGGTCCGCGCGACCGCCCTGGAGGTGCCCCAGCACCAGGCGGTCGGCGACCGCGACCAGGAACTGCCCGGCGTCGTCCACGGTCAGGAGGAACGGGTCGTCGGGCCGCGGCCTGCGCTCGGGCGCGGCCCCGGAGCGCGAGGACGGCCCGGCGCCCGCTTCCGCGTCCGCCGCGAAGACGAGCCCCGACCCGGCGTCCACGGACGCCGCACGCGGCGCCTCGCTGAGGAAGACGCGCTCGAGGAAACGGCCGAGTCGGTGCAACATGCCCATGCCACGCAAGGACGCCCCTCCGGGGACGTACCGGCGCCGATGCGCGCCGCGTGGACCGGGATTTCCCGCGGGCGCGAGCGCTACTCGGCGCTGACCACTACGCCCCCCTCCTGCTGCGCGGACAGGAAGGCGCTGCGGGCGCGGGAGAACAGGTCCTCGCGCCGGGTGACCTCGGGATGCGGGCAGAAGGAGATGCCCACGGAGACCTCGAGCTCGTCCCCGACCAGGTCGCGGAGCCCCTGCTCCTCGGCCATCTCGCGAATGCGCGAGGCCATGACCTCGGCGCCGTCCGGGCCGGTGTTCGGCAGGAAGAACAGGAACGAGGTCTGGTCGAAGCGTCCGAGCAGGTCCGTGTCGCGCGAGGCGTTCAGGAAGATGCTCGCGAGCGCCCCCAGGACGTCGTCGTCGACCTGACCGTCGAAGCCCAGCATCACGCAGGACAACGGCTGCTCGAAGCGCGTCGCGCGCTTGAACTCCTCGTCGAGCTTGAACGCCAGGTAGTCGTAGCTGTAGAGCCCCGTCTCGGAGTCCGTCAGCGCGTCGATCAGGCGGTTGGCACCGTCCCCGACCAGGTCGCGCAGCAGGTTCTCCGGAAGCTCGCGTCGCTCCGCCCCCTCGCCGCCGCGCGCCTCTTCGGGCAGCGCGCGCTTCTTGGCGTCGGAGGCCTCGAGCACGGCCCGCAGGCTCTCGCCCGAGAGCGGGCGCTCGATCGTCCCGGTGGCACCGCAGAAGGCCGCGATCTCCGCGGCGAAGCCGTTGCGGTCGTCGGTGACCACGTAGGTGCGGCAGCGGGTGTGTCCCGTCAGGCGGCGGCAGGACTCGTACACGTTCTCCGTGCGCAGCCACGCGTCGATCAGGAGCACGTCCCCGCGCTGGGGCTGGTTCGCGAGCAGGTCCTCGACCGTCTGGGGCGGGCCCATCTCCCATCCGCCGAGGGAGGCGACGGCCCCGCGGGCGGAGGCGAGCAGAGCCTCGTCGTTCGTGACGATGCGAACCGTGCGGGTGGCTTCCGACATGGAGGTCCTCTGGAGGTGTCTTCTCTCGAATCCGGCTCGGAGAGCCGCGAACCCGAGCTAGTCAACTCGAAGGTCTGGTCGCGGTCAAACCCCTGCGGGGGAATCGAGCGTCCCCCCGCGGGCGCCCGTCGACGAGGGGACCGGGAAAGGATTTCCGACCGCGTGGCGCGGACGGAGCGAGGGGTGCGTCAGGACAGCTCCGCGACCCACTCGTCGGGCATGTCGTAGTTCGCGTAGACGTCCTGGACGTCGTCGTTGTCCTCGAGGGCGGCGATCAGCTTGAAGAGCTTCTCGGCCTCGTCCTTGGAGGGCACGGCGACGGAGTTCTGCGGCACGTATCCGGTGGCCGCCGAGAGGAAGGTCAGCCCGGCTCCCTCGAGCGCGCCCTTCACGTCCAGGAACTGGGTGGCGTCGGCGTAGACCGTCGCCACCTCCTCGCCGTATTCGACGTCCTCGGCACCGGCCTCGAGCGCGATCTCCAGCAGCGCCTCCTCGTCCTTGCCGCCGGTCTCGACGACGTAGACGGAGCGGAAGTCGAAGAGGAACGAGACCGAGCCCTGGGCCCCGAGGTTGCCGCCGCGCTTGTCGAAGATGTGCTTGATGTCCGGCGCGGTCCGCGCGCGGTTGTCGGTCAAGCAGGTGACGAGCACCGCGATGCCCCCCGGCGCGTAGCCCTCGTAGAGGAGCTCCTCGAGCTCCCCCATGCCCTCCCCCGAGGCGCGCTTGATCGCGCGCTCGATGTTGTCCTTGGGCATGTTCTCCGCCTTCGCCTTCTCGATGGCGTAGCGGAGCTTCAGGTTCTGCTCGGGGTCCGGTCCGCCCTGGCGAACGGCGGACATCACGTTCTTCGCGCACTTCGAGAAGATCTTGGCGCGCTTCGCGTCGACCGCGTTCTTGCGGCGCGCGACGTTGGCGGCGTGAGAGTGGCCTGCCATCGGAACGAGCGGGTCCTAGCGCTTCGAGAACTGGAACCCGCGACGCGCCCCACGGCGGCCCGGCTTCTTCCGTTCCTTCATGCGCGAGTCACGGGTGAGGTACCCGTGCTCCCGCAGACCCTCGAACAGCACCGGGTTGAGCTCCTTGAGCGCGCGCGCGATGCCGAGCTGGACAGCGCCCGCCTGGCCGTGCGGTCCCCCACCCTTGACGTTCACGAAGACGTCGTAGGTGGTGTCCTCCTCGAGCATGCCGAGGGGAGCCTTCGCACGGTCGAGGTCGCGCAGCGTGGAGAAGTACTCGTTGACCGGCTTGCCGTTCACCTGGAACACGCCGGAGCCACTCTTCATGCGAACCCGGGCGACGGCGCTTTTGCGACGGCCGAGGCCCCAGGTGTAGGGGTTGTTGACGGTCATGCTCCGAGGGCCTCCACCTTCTCGGGCTTCTGTGCGGTGTGCGGGTGCTCGTTGCCGCCGTAGACCTTGAGGCGCGACAGCATCTGCTTGCCGAGCCGGTTCTTCGGGAGCATCCGACGCACGGCGATCTTCACGATGTCGTGGGGTCGCCGCTGCTTCACGGTGTCGAGCGAGTGACGGTACAGGCCGCCCGGGTAGCCGGAGTACTTCTGGTACTCCATCACGTCGGCCTTCTTGCCGGTGAGGACCACCTTCTCCGCGTTGATCACGACCACGTGCGCTCCGCTGAGCTCGCTCGGCGTGTAGGTCGGGCGATCCTTGCCCATGAGCTGCATGGCGATTTGGCTCGCCATGCGCCCCAGGGGGTGCAAGGAGGCGTCGTACAGATACCAGCGCTCCGGAACGTCTTGAGCGCGGAGATGGGAAGTCTTCATGAAGGAAGGGCGGCAATCCCGGACGGGAAACCGCTCGGCGCGCGCCGAGCTGGGACCGAGGAGGCCCGGAAACGAGGGCTGCTCCAGAGTCGGGCGGAAGAAGGTACTGGCGCTCGCGCGAGCCATCAAGCGGCCGGGCGACGTTTTCGACGGCTCAGAAGCCCACCCAGCGGATCCAGCGGGTCGCCTCCGGGATCCCCGCGGCCCGATCTGGGCTGCCCTCGGCCGCCCGGCCGAGCAGGACGCGGCGCCCGGGCGGGAGCCCGGCCCGCAACCAGCCCGGGGGTTCCGC
>CAZDYS010000392.1:0-4251 GCA_964509445.1 uncultured Planctomycetaceae bacterium | reverse complement strand
GGATGTGCGAACCGTCGACGTCGGCGTCCGTCATGATGATCGTCTTGCCGTAGCGGAGCTTCTCGAGGTCGAACTCGTCCGCGATCCCGCAGCCGAGCGCCGAGATGATCGTCTGGATCTCGGAGTGACCGAGCATCTTGTCGAGACGCGCCTTCTCGACGTTCAGGATCTTGCCCTTGAGCGGCAGGATCGCCTGGAAGCGACGGTTGCGTCCCTCCTTCGCGGATCCACCGGCGGAGTCTCCCTCGACCAGGAAGATCTCGGACTCCTCGAAGTCCTTGCTCTGACAGTCCGCCAGCTTGCCGGGCATCGCACCCGAGGCGAGCGCCGACTTTCGACGGACGAGGTCACGCGCCTTGCGTGCGGCCTCGCGAGCCTGCTGCGCGTTGATCGCCTTCTGCACGATCGCCTTCGCGGGAGCCGGGTTCTCCTCGAGGTAACTCGCGATGCATTCGGCGACCACGGACTCGACGAGTCCCTGGGCCTCGCGGTTGCCGAGCTTGTCCTTGGTCTGTCCCTCGAACTGCGGCTCGGGCACGGCGAGCGAGAGAACCGCGGTGAGACCTTCGCGGAAGTCGTCGCCACTCGGCGCCGTCTGCCCGTCCTTCACCAGCTTCTCTTGCTTGATGTAGTTGTTGAGCGTGCGCGTCAACGCCGCCTTGAAGCCGGCCAGGTGCGTACCGCCTCCGTGCGTGTTGATGTTGTTGACGAAGGTGAAGACGGTTTCCTGGTAGCTGTCGGTGTACTGCAGCGCGAACTCGATCACGTACTCCTGATCGGGGTTCTCCGTGCCCGGCACCGTCTTCAGGAAGTGCAAGATCTCCGGGTGCAGCGTCTCCCTGTTCTTGTTCGCGTGGGCGACGAACGTGCGCAGACCCTCCGGGAAGTGGAAGTCCTCCTTCTGCGCGGTGCGCTCGTCCTCGAGCGTGATGCGAACGCCGCGTGACCCCATCAGGTAGGCCGTCTCCCGCAGGCGCTTCGAGACGATCTCGTACTGGAACTCGATCGTGGAGAAGATCTGGTCGTCCGGGAAGAACGTCACCTGGGTCCCGGTGCGGTCGGTGTCCCCGGTCACCTTCAGGTCGTGACGCTTCTCCCCGCGGTCGAAGGCCATCTCGTGGACCTTGCCGTTGCGGTGCACCTGGACCTCGAGCCACTCGGAGAGCGCGTTGACGCAGGAGACGCCGACGCCGTGGAGACCGCCGGAGACCTTGTAGCTGTCCTTGTCGAACTTGCCGCCGGCGTGGAGACGGGTGAGCACGACCTCGACCGCCGGCACCCCTTCCTGGGGGTGGATGTCGACCGGGATGCCGCGCCCGTCGTCGGAGACCTGGATGGAACCGTCGAGACGGATCTTCACGTGGACGGTCGTCGCATGTCCCGCGAGAGCCTCATCGATCGAGTTGTCGACGACCTCCCAGATCAGGTGGTGCACACCGCGCACGTCCGTGTCGCCGATGTACATCGCGGGGCGGACCCGCACGGCCTCGAGCCCCTCGAGGACGGTGATCGAATCGGATCCGTACTCCGCGCCGGACTTCGTCTGCGGCTCTTCTTGTTCGTCGCTCATCTGTCAGCCTCGCAGCTTGAAGACCAGGCGACGGATCGCCTTCTGTCCCAGGTGCTCGTTGGCGCGCTTCAGGTAGCGCTTCCCGGTGAAGTTCTTCATCTCGTGCAGGTGGGTGGAGGAGGCCACTTCGACGGTGAGCTCCCCCGCTCGAAACCGGACTGGCTGAGCGTGAGCACGTAGCTCCGGCTCCAGGGCGTCGGTCCAGGCTCGGAAGACGCGCGCGTGACTGTTCGCGGATCCGAGTCCGTTCTCGCGCAGGAAGCTGCGCAAGACGTCCTGGATCGGCTGCGGTCCGCGGGGCTTCTCGGTGTCTCGGCTCAGGTGTCGATCGTGATCGGCATCACGATGTAGATGTAGTTCTCGCCGAGCGTGAACTTGCCCGGACTGGTCTTCTCGTTGAACTCGAGGCGCACGGTGTCGGTCTCGCAGTTCTTGAGACCGTCGATCAGGTAGTCCGGGTTGAACGCGATGTCGCCCGGCTTGCCGTCGAACTCGACGGCCATGTGCGCGGTCGCCTCCCCGGTCGCGGCGGAGCGTCCAAAGACGGTCAGCTCGCCCTTCTCGACGGACAGGCGCACGGCGCGCGTGTCCGGGCTGGTGACGTTCGCGACCAGCTTGAGCTTCTGGTTCAGGATCGCGGTGTCCGCCTCCATCAGGTTCTCGGTCGAGGCCGGGATGACCGCCTGGTAGCGCGGGAACTCGCCGTCGATCAGCCGCGCGAACACCTCGGCCTTGCTCGTGCGCATGGCCAGCTGGCTGTCGCCGAAGGAGACCTTCACGAGCTCCGTCGGGTCGTCCATGACCTTGCAGAAGAGCTGCATGCCCTTGGTCGGCACGATCGCCGTCAGGCTGCCGTTCCCGTCCTGCTCCAGGGCGGAGGAGGCCATGGCCAGGCGGCGGCCGTCCGTGGCGACCATCTTGAGCTCGTCGCCCTCGACCTGGGTCAGGATGCCGTGCATCGCGTAGCGACCGGCCTCCCGCGCGGCCGCGAAGCCCGTGCGGGCCACGAGGCGCGTGAAGGTCGCGGCCAGGACGCCGACGGAACCGGACTCGTCGAAGTGCGCGACGACCGGAAACTCGTCCGGGTCGACGGTGGTCAACTCACAGGAGTCGTCCCCGCACTCGATCACGAACTTCTCGTCCTTGTGGCCCATGGTCACGGTCGCGCCGCCGAGGTCGCGCACGAAGTCCGCCGCGACGCGGGCCGGGATCAGGGCGGTGCCGGGCTCGGTGACCTTCACCTCCTCGATCCGGTAGCGCACGGCGACGTCGAGGTCCGTGCCGACGAGTTCGAGCGCGTCGTCCGTGGCGACG
The DNA here is from genome assembly GCA_964509445.1 of uncultured Planctomycetaceae bacterium. Classification (GTDB taxonomy): domain Bacteria; phylum Planctomycetota; class UBA1135; order UBA1135; genus CAZDYS01. The sequence continues at coordinate 1,367 of CAZDYS010000392.1, read as the reverse complement.
AGGTAGACGTTCTCGACCGCGGGCCGCGTGCTCTTCACGGGGATCACGCTGGTGGTGACGGTCAAGCCTTCGCGCAGTTTGTCGCGCTCGCAGAGGACCTTCATCGAGTGAGCTCCATCCGGTTGTCTCGCGTGTTGTTCTTCCTCGAACAGAGAAAAGAGATCTTCGTCTTCATAGGGGCCTGTCTCGGTCGTGGAGAAGTGCCACGTGCACCGACGCAAGTCCTTGGAGAGGAAGGGGTGTAGAGTTGCTCTTGCTGCTGGGGACGCGGGTCTTGGACCTGTGGAGAACCAGGCAGCGAGAGAGGTTTCGTCCACGGCTTTGCCGGGGCGATCGAGAGGGCGAAGCGGGGAGCTCGAAACGACGTGGAAAGCGGTCCGGTTGTGCACGCGATCGCGCGTGTGTTTCCCCGGAGTGTCCCGTGCTCTTTCCCCAGCCTGCTTCGCATGTGTGGATCGATTGTGGATGCGGACGAAGGAGCTTCGCGCGCGTCCACCTGGTCTGTCGACCGACTCCGGGATGGGCAGGAATCCCGCCAGGAGAGGCCGTTCTCGGAGCTTTTCCCGGCTTGCGGGGAGGCTCCACGAACCGGCAGATCGTACCAGAGGGGGTCGGTCCGATCACGCGGGGAGCACGGGTCCGAGAGGCCTCTCTGGACCCTCTCGCGGGCCTTGGTGAGCGCCCTCGGCAGAGGGGCCGCGGGAGCCCGGAGCCAGAGCCCGGGAGGGGCCAGGACGGCGGCTCGCAACGGCCACTCCGGCGACGTGCCGGGTCGGCTCCCGGGAGGCCGGACGAAGGGCCCTGTGCGGCCCCGGTGCGCTTCGGCACCGCGGCTCAGAGGTTCGTGGAGCCCTGGAGCTCCAGCCCCAGCTCGCTCAGCAGGCGCTGGCAGGTGGGGTCCTCTTTCGAGAGGCGGGTGATCTTGCGCACCGCGTGCAGGACCGTGGAGTGGTCCCGGCCTCCGAAGTAGCCCCCGATCTCCTCCAGCGACATCTGCGTGATGCGCCGGGCGAGGTACATGCCGATCTGTCGGGGGTAGGCGATCGCGCTGGTGCGCTTGCGGGACTGCAGGTCGGCCAGCTTGACGCCGAAGCGCTCCGTCACGACGCCCATGATGTCCTCGATGGACGGCTGGGCGGAACGCATCGAGAACAGCTCACGCAGGCACTGCCGCACGAGCTGCAGGGTGATCTCCTGCCCCGACAGGCTCGCGTAGCCGATGATCTTCGTCACGGCGCCCTCGAGCTCGCGGATGTTGTTGTCGATGCGGTCGGCCAGGAACGCCGCCACGTCGTCCGGGAGCTCGCGGCCGCGGTCCTTGCTCTTGCGCTTCAGGATGGCCATCCGCGTCTCGTAGCAGGGCGGCT
>CAZDYS010000391.1:0-4272 GCA_964509445.1 uncultured Planctomycetaceae bacterium | reverse complement strand
CGGCCCGAGACCGTCGCTGACTGGGTGCGCGCGGTGCAGCCCTTCGCCGTCGACGTCAGCTCCGGCGTCGAGGCGCGCCGCGGCGAGAAGGACCCGGGTCGCATCCGCGCGTTCGTCTCGGCCGCGCGCGACTCCGCTTCCCTGACGACGGATCGTCCCTGACCTCCCTGCCCCTGCCGTGAATCCGCAAGTCGCGAAGCTCCCCTCCACCTTCGGCCCCTTCGGCGGGAGCTACCTGCCGGAGGTCCTGATCCCCTCGGTCGAGCGCCTCGAGGTCGCCGCCGCGGAGGCGATGGCCGACCCCGCGTTCCTGGACGCCGTGCGCCAGGAGAGCGCGGACTGGTCCGGCCGTCCGACCCCGCTGACCTTCGCCCCGCGACTGAGCGAGGCCTGGGGCGCCGAGGTGTGGCTCAAGCGTGAGGACCTCGCGCACACCGGCGCGCACAAGATCAACAACGCCATCGGGCAGGCGCTGCTCGCGAAGCGCATGGGCGTCGAGCGCGTCGTCGCCGAGACCGGTGCGGGCCAGCACGGCGTGGCGAGCGCCGCGGCCTGCGCGCGCGTCGGACTCCCGTGTCGCGTGTACATGGGCGCCATCGACGTCGAGCGCCAGGCGCCCAACGTGCAGCGCATGCGGCTCTTCGGCGCCGAGGTCGTCGCGGTCGAGGAGGGCGACGCGACGCTGCGGGCGGCGATCGACGAGGCGCTGCGCGCCTGGGCCTCCGATCCGGAGGGCACCTACTACCTGATCGGGTCCGTGGTGGGTCCGCACCCCTACCCCGCGCTGGTCGCGGAGTTCCAGCGGGTGATCGGCGACGAGGCGCGCGAACAACTCGGAGACCGGACGCCCGACGCGGTCGTCGCCTGCGTGGGTGGCGGCTCGAACGCGATCGGGCTCTTCAAGGGCTTCCTCGGCCTCGACGGGGTGCAGTGCCTCGGGATCGAGGCGGGCGGACGCGGGGCGGCGGACGGCGAGCACGGGGCGACCATCGCCTCGGGTACCGTGGGCGTCCTGCACGGTGCGAAGAGCCTCCTGCTCCAGGACGCGCACGGCCAGGTCTCGGAGACGCACTCGGTCTCCGCGGGACTCGACTATCCCGGCGTCGGACCGGAGCACGCGGACCTCGCGACGAGCGGCCGCGCCCGCTACGCGTCCGTGACCGATCGCGAGGCCCTCGACGCGCTCTCCGAGTGCTGCCGCCTGGAGGGGATCCTGCCCGCCCTGGAGACCGCCCACGCGTTCGCCGGCGCGCGCCAGTTCGCCGAGCGCCACCCGGGCAGCCGCATCCTGATCGGTTGCTCCGGCCGCGGTGACAAGGACCTCGCGCTGATCCTCGCCGAACAGGAGTCCTCGTGACGCAGGGAACCCTCAGCGGCGTGGACCGCATCCAGGCGCGCCTGCAGGCGTCCCGGGACGAGGGGCGCTCCGCGCTGATCCCCTTCGTCGTCAGTGGTCGCCCCACGCGCGAGCGCTTCCTCGACACGCTGCGCGCGGTGGACGCGCACGCGGACCTGATCGAGCTCGGAGTCCCGTTCTCCGATCCGGTCGCCGACGGCCCGGTGATCGCCGAGGCCGCCCGTCGGGCGCTGGCCGAGGGGGTGACGCTGGCCGAGGTCCTGGGCGACCTCGAGACGCTCGAGCTGCGCTCCCCCACCGTGCTGTTCAGCTACCTGAACCCGCTGCTCGCCGGCGGGTTGACGAACACGATGGAGGCCGCCGCGCGCGCGGGCGTCAGCGGGGTCGTCGTGCCCGACCTCACGCTGCTCGCCGGCAACCCCGAAGCCGAGGAGCTCGACGCCTGCACGCGCGAGCTGGGCCTCGCGTGGATCCAGATCGTCACCCCCGCGACCGGCCAGGACCGCCGCGACGAGATCCTTCGAACCGCGCGCGGGTTCCTCTACGCCGCGCTGCGCACCGGGATCACCGGCGCCCGGACGGACGAGCACGACGCCGCCGGCTTCCTCGCGAGCCTGCGCGACCGCTGCCCCGTTCCGGTCTGTGCCGGCTTCGGGCTTCGCGACGTCGAACAAGCGCGCGTCCTGCGCGAGCACGCCGACGGGCTGATCGTCGGCACGGCCCTGGTCGACGCGATCGAGCGGGGCGACTCTCCCTCTTCGTTCCTCCGACCTCTGTTCGAGGCCGCTCGAAGGTCCACGACATGATTGCTCTCCTGACCCCCTCCTGCTCTCTGTCCGAGAAGGCCCGCATCATCGACGCGATCGAGCGGAGTGGCCTGCGCGCCCACCTCGACCGTATCGACGGACGGGAGCGCATCGGGGCCCCGGGCGCGAACTCCGACCTGGCGCGCGCCCTGGCCAGCTTCCCCGGCGTGGACGAGGTGCACGCGCAGAAGAACGCCTACGCCCGCGTCTCGCGCGAGAGCGAGCCGCAGAGCCGGACGCGCGTGCGGGTGGGCGACGTGGTGTTCGGAGGGCGCGACATCGTCGTCGCCGCCGGCCCCTGCGCGGTCGAGACCGAGGACCAGATCCACGAGACCGCGGGGATCGTCGCGGGCCTGGGAGCGACGGTCCTGCGCGGCGGCGCGTTCAAGCCGCGCACCTCGCCCTACAGCTTCCAGGGCCTCGGCCAGCAGGGCCTGGAGCTCCTGCGCGCCGCCGGCGACCGCACGGGCCTGCCGGTCGTGACGGAGGTCGTGTCCCCCAACGAGGTCGAGGTCGTCGCCGAGTACGCGGACATGCTCCAGGTGGGCGCGCGCAACATGCAGAACTTCTCGCTGCTGCGCGCGGTCGGAGAGTCCCAGAAGCCGGTGTGGCTGAAGCGCGGGATGATGTCGACCGTCAAGGAGCTCCTGCTCGCGGCCGAGTACGTCGTGGATGCGGGCAACCCGGACGTGGTGCTCTGCGAGCGAGGGATTCGCTCCTTCGACCAGTCCACCCGGAACACGTTCGACGTGAACGCGATCCCGCTCCTGAAGCGCGAGACGCACCTCCCGGTCGTCGCCGACCCGAGCCACGGCTGCGGCGTGCGCGACCTGGTCCCGCACGTGGCACGCGCCGCGATCGCGGCGGGAGCGGACGGCCTCATGGTCGAAGTCCACCCGCGACCGGAGGTGGCGCTCTCCGACGGCCCGCAGAGCCTGACGCCCCAGGGCTTCGAGGAGCTGATGCGCTCGCTCGACGCGATCGCCGCCGCGGTGGGTCGCACCGTCGCGCGCCCGGGACGGCGGCAGAGCTGACCGGACTCAGGCCGAGAGGTCGGTCGGGAGACAGGACTCCGCGGCCGGCTCGAGGACCTCGAAGCGGACGGCTCCGGCCAGGGCGTCGCGCAGCGCTCCGAAGGCTCCCTCCGGGAGCCGGAGGCGCAGCACGAACGTGTCCTCGCCCTCGACGGTCTCGCTGAGCACCACGGCGAGACGACGCAGCGCGGCGGCGCTCTTGCCGTCCGTCACGGACAGGCGTGCCTCGACGACCGTCGAGCGCGCGTTGAGCCGCTCCGCGACGAGGCGGTCCAGGCGATCGAGTCCCTCCCCGGTGCGAGCCGACAGGTGGACGAAGGCCTGGGACCGTCCCTCGCGCAGGAGCTGCAGGTGGATCGGGTCGCCCACGCGGTCGGTCTTGTTGAGGATGATCAGGTCCGTGTCGCGGTTCGTGAGCTGGGCGATCGTCTCGTCGACGGCCGCCATCTGATCCGCCGCGTCCGGGTGCGAGGCGTCGACGACGTGCACGAGGAGGTCGACGTTGAGCGCCTCCTCGAGCGTGGCGTGGAACGACGCGACCAGGTGGTGAGGCAGGCGGGACAGGAACCCGACCGTGTCCGAGAGCAGCACCGTGCGCCCGTCCTCGAGTCGCCACTGACGCGTGCGCGTGTCGAGGGTCGCGAAGGGCATGTCCGCGACGAACTCCTCGGCGCCCGTCACGCGATTGAGCAGCGTCGACTTGCCCGCGTTCGTGTACCCCACCAGCCCGACCGTGAAGAGCTCGGAGCGCGAGCCGACCTGGCGACGCTTGCGCTGCTCGATCTCCGCGAGGCGCCCCTTCAGGTCGCGGATGCGCTTCGCGATGAGGCGCCGGTCGGTCTCCAGCTGGGTCTCCCCGGGGCCGCGCGTGCCGATCGCGCCCTCGGTCCGCTCGAGGTGCGTCCACATCCGACGCAGCCGCGGCCGCAGGTACTCCATCTGCGCGAGCTCGACCTGCAGCTTCGCCTGCTTCGTCCGCGCGCGCGACGCGAAGATGTCGAGGATGAGCTCGGACCGGTCGATGACGCGCTTCCCGAGGAGCTTCTCGAGGTTACGTCCCTGAGCCGGAGCGAGG
>CAZDYS010000390.1:0-4272 GCA_964509445.1 uncultured Planctomycetaceae bacterium | reverse complement strand
CGCCAGTCCTGCACGCAGCGCGCGAGCCAGCGATGGGTCCGGTCCGTCGCGCGCGCCACGTCCTCGCGCGCGTGGGGGTCCGGCGGGCAGTGGTCGAAGGCCATCGCGACGTCGGCGCCGAGCTCGCGCTGGATCTGCATGACGCGCTCCGGCGTGAGGCGGACGAGGGAGCCGTCGAGGATCGACTTCACGGTCGCGCCGTCCTCGTCGATGGCGGTCAGGTCGCTCATGCTGAACACCTGGTAGCCGCCGGAGTCCGTCAGGATCGGTCCGTCCCAGCCCATCAGCGCGTGCAGGCCTCCGAGCTCGTGCACCACGCCGGGCCCCGGCCGCAGGAGCAGGTGGTAGGTGTTCGCGAGCACCATGCGTGAGCCGACCGCGGCCAGGTCCGCCGGCAGGATGCCGCGCACGGTGCCCTTCGTGCCGACCGGCATGAAGATCGGCGTCTCCACCGTCCCGTGGGGCGTGTGCAGCCGGCCGGCGCGCGCGCGCGTGTGCGGACAGCGCGCTCGTTCCTCGAACACCAGGCCGCTCAGGAGAACAGCCGTCCTTGGGCGTCTTCGTCGCGCGAGGTGGCGCCGATCAGCTCCCGGCCGCTGGCCGTGAGCTCGCGTCCGCGCGCGGTCTTGCGCAGGAAGCCCTTGCGCAAGAGGTGCGGCTCGAACACCTCCTCGATCGTGTCCTCGTCCTCACCGACGGAGGCGGCGATGGTCTTCAGGCCGACCGGCGCACCGCTCGCGGCGAGCACGCGCAGGATCCGGCGGTCCAGGTCCTCGAGCCCGTGGGCGTCGATGCCCAGGCGCTCCAGCGCGTCCTCCGCCACGGCGCGGTCGATCGCGTCGTGTCCCTGGACCTGGGCCAGGTCGCGCGCGCGTCGCAGCAGCCGGTTCGCGATCCGAGGGGTACCGCGCGCGCGCTCCGCGATGCCGCGGGCCGCCTCCGGGTCCAGGCGCACGTCCAGGAGCCCGGCGGAGCGCGTGAGGATGCGCTCCAGGTCCTCGACCGGGTACGGCCCGAGGCGCTCCAGGATCCCGAAGCGGTTGCGGAAGGGGGCCGAGAGCAGCCCTTCGCGGGTCGTCGCGCCGACCAGGGTGAAGCGCGCGAGGTCGAGCGGGAGCACGCGCGCGTTCGGCCCCTGGTCGAGCGTGAAGTCGACCTTGAAGTCCTCCATCGCCGTGTAGAGGTACTCCTCGACGGCCGACGGGGTCCGGTGGATCTCGTCGATGAACAGGATGTCCCCGGCCGCCAGCTGGGTCAGGATCCCGACCAGGTCCCGCGGGCGCTCCAGGGCGGGTCCGGAGGTCGACTGGAACGAGCCCCCGAGCTCCTGGCCCAGGATCCGGGCCAGGGAGGTCTTGCCGAGGCCCGGCGGCCCGCACAGGAGCACGTGCTCCAGGGGCTCTCCGCGGCCCCGGGCGGCCTGCAGCGCCACCTCGAGGTTCTGCACGACCCGCTCCTGGCCCACGAAGTCGCCGAGCGTCCGGGGGCGCAGCGCGTTCTCGAAATCGCGCTCCGGGGCCGTCTGGTGGGGGCGCAGCGCGTCCGAGGGGCCCGGGGCGTCCTCGAACGCCTGGGGGTTGATCCAGGGATCCTGGGGGCTCACCGGGGCGAGGATACAGACCGCGCGGAGGGACTCCCATGCCCTTGCGCCCGGGGCCGCCGCTTCCGGCTCCCGGTCGGGCTCCGGGCGACCCCCCGCGGAGCCGAGCGGCGGGCCTGCGGCTCGCTTGACACCTTAAGAGGGGCCCCTAGACTGTCGCGCGCGGGATGGTCCGGCGCGCCCAGGCCACCCTGGCGCCTCTTCGTCCTTCCAGCCTCTCCGTCGTCGACCGGGTTCCCTCGCCCCTGTGCGCAAGCGCGCAGGCCCCCGAGGCCGGATCGTGCGGAGGGCCCGGGGCGGGAGACGTCACGAACCCCGACTTGCTCTTGTAACCCTCCTGGCCTCAAGGAGTAAGGGCATCGGAGCGGCACGGGCGGACGTGTTTCGGCACGGCTGTTGATCTCTGCGGCTCTCCCGCGAGTCGGACCCATCGCTCGTGCCTGGCGCACCACTCCCGCGCACCCCCTGATTCCCTCGTTTCCTTCGACACGATGAAACAACGGTCGTTCCTCGCCCTGTCTGGTCTGGGCGCTCTCCTCCTCGCCGGCTGCAACGGCGGCGTCGCGAGCAGCAGCAGCACGGGCGCTTTCCGGATCGTCGAAGCCTCCAACGGCTTCGGAAAGCTCCTGCCCTACTCGATCGAAATCGCCGACGAGAACGGTCTCGGCACCGGCGTGACGATCGAGGTCAACGACATGGAGGACCTGCAGGCGAACCTCACGCCGCTGAACGGGGTCAAGCCTCCGGTCAAGTGGCGCGAGACCGCCGAGCTGCCCAACGCGGCCGCCGGCAACCACTTCCTGTACGTCCGCTTCAACCAGGCGATCGACGTCGACTCCGTGCTCACGAGCGCGGCCTCGTCTGGCGTCGACAACAACCTGGTCGGCAACATCCAGGTCGTGCGGGTCGACGCCGACACCGGCGAGACCATCCCGATTCCCGGCCGCGGCTTCGTGGGCGGCAAGACCTACGGCTCGCCGGATCCGCTGGATCCGAGCCGTCTGCTCCTCGAGGACTGGGTCGTGCTCGGCGACAACCCGGCGGACCCGACCGGTCCCCAGGTGCCGCGCGCCGCGCTGATCGACGCGGACCAGCCGGGTCTGGGGTACCCCGGCACCGAGGGCGTCTTCGGCGGAGCGGGGCAGCTCGTCTCCGACAACACGTTCATCTTCGTCGTCGACTCCGACGGCGACCTCACGACGCACGAGACCTTCCCCACGGGGTTCCAGGTCCAGATGCGGATCACCACCGGCACGCTCAACGTGAACGGCCGCGCGCTGGAGGAAGAGGGGGTCGCCTCCTCGACCGTGGGCGACGACCTGATCTCGCCCGAGGTGCTCGTGGCGGGCTCGGCGCAGACGCCGGTGCTGATCCCGAGCGACGGGGAGATCAACGTCGACCCGCAGACGAACATCGAGGTCTTCTTCACCGAGCCCGTGCAGCTGACCTCCATCGGGCAGCTCGACGACGGCTCGATCCCGTCGCTGGGATCCGCCATCCAGGTGCAGTTCGGACCGGACGCGGCGAAGGTCGACGTGCCCTTCAGCGTGATGCCGTTCTCGGTCTACGACCTCACGCACCTGGAGCTGCGGATGCTGTACGACTTCCCGGGCTCCGGGCCGAACCTCGGCTCCGCTTCCTGCGGTGACTTCAGCACGGTCGACATCCTCGTCAACCAGGCGCAGTTCCAGGACCTCGCCGGCAACCTGAACCTGAACTCGAACCGCTCGCAGTTCACGACGGCGCAGGGGCCCGGGCTGGTCAACGCGCCGGTCACGCCGGACGCGATCTACGTCGCGCGTGGCAACGGCGTGTCCGTGCTCGACCTGAACGGCTTCGGCCAGGGACCGGGCAACCCCGAGTACGACCCGGAGGACCGAACCGCCGAGGGCAACTCGAACTTCCCGAACAACCCGAACGTGGCGATCCAGGGCGCGCTGCTCATCCCGCCGCTCCAGGAGGGCACCTGCACCGTCGACGGCGGTTCCGCCGGCCCGTTCACGCTCGCGACCGACAGCTCGCTCAACGACATCCTGCTCACCACGCCGGTGATCGAGACGGTCGGGGACATGGCGCTCGGGCACGCGCTCGACATCACCTTCAACAACGGCTCGCCCTTCGGCTGCCAGGCCGGCGGCGGCAACCTCTGCGCGCAGACCGGTCTGAAGCTGATCACCGTGGCGACCGGCGGCTCGGCGACGCTCGTGCCCGGCACCGTCAACGCGCAGGTCTTCCCGCTGAAGACCGAGTTCGGCTCCGAGAACCTGATGTCCTGGGGCCCGCACCCGAACCCGCCGCCGCTCATCTTCCCGCCGCTCTGCCTCTCGCCGCTGATCGGTGGCCAGGAGCCGACGTCGATCGCCACGATCCAGCCGCCGCCGCTCGGGCCGGGCCTGTCGAACCTGCTGGTTCCCAGCGGCAACCCGCTCGGCAACCCGCTGGTGGGCATCCCGCCCCAGGGCCTCCTGTCGCGCGAGCAGAACTCGTTCTTCCAGGGGCCGTCGCCGCCGCAGCAGAACATCTCCGCGTGTCTGCAGTACATGATCCGGCAGCAGATCGGCAACTTCCTCTACGTCATCGACCGCGCGCGGGGTGAGGTGCTGATCCTCAACTCGAACCGCTTCAGCGTGCTCGACCGGATCCGTCTGCCCGACCCGACGTCGCTGGCGGTC
>CAZDYS010000389.1:0-4277 GCA_964509445.1 uncultured Planctomycetaceae bacterium | reverse complement strand
CTCGTCGAAGCCGATCTCACCGATCGCCACGACGCCCTCCTTGAGCGCGTAGCGCGGGAGGAACTCCAGGACCTCCTCGGCCAGCGCCTCGTTGTTCGCCTCCTTCGAGTTCAGGCCGATCGCGCAGTAGTGCGCGATGCCGAACTGCGCGCAGCGGAATCGTTCCCAGCCGATCAGGCTGGAGAAGTAGTCGACGAAGCTGCCGACGCGCGTCCGCGGCTGCCCCAGCCAGAAGGCGGGTTCGATCACGGCGCGGACGCCGGCCGCCGCCATGTTCTCGAGGTCGTCGGTCGTACGCGAGGTGACGTGGATGTGGGGGTCGAAGAATCGCATCTCGTTCAGGGCTGGAACGCGGCGAAGGCCGCTTGGGTCGTCGCGCCGTCCAGCGCGGCCCGCATGGTAGCGAGCACCTGTTCGTCCTGCTCGGTCGCCGCGAGCTCCTGGAGGCGATCGCTGGCGCCGGCGCGCGCGAGCGCGACGGCCGCCGCCTGGCGCCCGGCGCGGTGGGTGTTCGTCACCTCCAGCTCGACCTCCAGCGCGGCGCGTGCGCGCTCGCCTCCGAAGGCCCCGAGGCACAGCCACAGATCCGGCTGGACGGTGCGGTGCGCGCTGCGTCGCTCGTCGACGAGGTCCAGCGCCATGCGGCAGAGCTCCTCGTCGAGGCGCTGGTCGAGCCCCCACATCCTCCACAGGGGGACCCCGACGAAAACCGCCTTGAGCGCCGCCTGTCGGAACGAGCCGTCGTCGAACCAGCGCGCGGGGAACGGCGTGTCGAGCACGACCGCCTCGAACACGTTGGTCATGTTCGTTCGGCAACCCTCCCCGGCGCGCCAGACGTAGCGCTCGGGCTCCGGCAGCAGCGCGAGGGAGCGGTACAGCGCGCGCTGCTCCCCCTCGTCGGCGTACTGGAACAGGTCCTCCACCAGGAGCGAACCACGCTCGTCGTCCAGATCGGTCCGCGCGAGCATCAGCCCGACGCGCACGGCCTCGAGCAGGCCCCAGCGCTCGGGGTTCCAGCCCTCGACGGCCTTCTCGGCCGCCTTGCGCTCCCCCTCGTCCGGCGCGAGCGCGTCCCGGTCGCGGGCCTGGCGCGACGCCGAGGAGAACCACACGGCGAAGCGCCCCGGCGGCACCTCGTCGCCGATCTCGCTGACGCACTTCTTGAACCACTCGAGAGCGGAGGGCTCGAGGCGCTTCTCGAGCATCTGACGAAGAACCAGATAGGCAGACATGACGCGTCGAGTGCAGGCTACTCGCCGAGCGAGCCGTCGAGCCCGAGGGCGAGTCCCAGAGCGAGCATGCCCGTGCCGGCCACCCGCTGGTAGCTCGCCTCGATGAAGTCGATGGCGTAGCCCTCCGGCCGCTGGGCGCGAATCAGGAGCGGACGCAGCTTCGCGTGCCAGCCCTCGCGCTCGTCCTCGGGCAACAGCTCGATCGCCTCGGCCGCGTAGTAGTGGCCGAACATGTAGAAGTAGCCTGCGTTCGCGTAGTAGGCCTCGTGCGGGATGGGCCGCATGCGCGCGGCCTCCAGGAAGCGGTGGTGCTCGAAGAAGTTCTGGAGCCCCTCTCGTACGACGTCGAGCGTGACCTTGTCCTCGCCGCTCATGGCGAGGCCCCAGTTGCACACCTGGATACGCGAGAGGCTGCCCTTCACGCGGTCGATGCTCTCGCCGCCGAGGTTGATGCGCGGGAGCGGCCGCCAGCTGTAGGCGTAGGCGCCCCCGGGGCGCGCGCACTTCCGCACGTAGGTGCGAGCACGCTCGAGAACGGCCTCGTCCTCGAGCCAGCCGCGCTGGATCGCGCGATACAGCGACGGGAGGACGAGCGCGGTGCAGAAGCTCGTGTCCCAGGTCGGCCGCCGGCTGAAGATCGGGTTGTCGTAGTAGGCCCAGCCACCGTTCGGCGACTGCAGGCGCTGGAGCACGTCGAGGTAGCGGCCGGCGGTCTCCTCGAGGCGGGCCTGCTGGTCCTCGCCCTGGAACCGCGCATCGTCGGCGATCTCCATCACCGCGACGAAGGCGTACAGGATCCCCCAGCCGTAGTCCGTGTCCCAGTCGTTGCCGCGCTGCGGCAGGGGCTGCGTGTGGAGACGCTCCACCGCCTTGTCGAGCGCGGCGCGAACCTCCGGCGTCTCTTCCCCGTGCAGGAGCGCGAGCGTGGCGATCGCGTCCGCGGCGACCTTCCAGGCGTAGAAGCTCGCGACGGAGAACCCGAGCTCCTGCACCGTGTCCATCACGCCGTTGGAGAAGGACCCGTCCTCCTGCTGCTCGTCGATCAGGAAGCGCATCGCCTGGTCGTAGGAGGAGCGCGCCTCCTCCGCCGTCAGCGTCTTCGGCTCCTTCGCGAGGGCCGACTCGGGTCCCTGGAGCGCGACCGGCGCGGCCAGGGCCAGGACGAGGGAGGCGATCACGAGTCCAGCTTCTCCTTGGCCTTGCGCAGCGCCTCCTCGGCGCGCGCGAGCGACAGCTCGGCCTCGACGAGCCCCTTCGCGCGACTGCGCTCGGCGGCGCGCAGGTTCTCCTCGGCCTTGCGCTGCGCGTTCTCGAGCGCGGTCCGCTCGGCCGGCAGCTCCACGGTCGTCAGCCGGCGCATCTTGCGCTCCTCGAGCTCCAGGCCCCGACGCGCGTGCTCGAGCTGGCGGCGTCCGCGATTCAGCACGAGCTCCTTGGTCATCTCCGCGAACTCCTCGCTCCCGTACATCGCCTCGAGCTCCTTCAGCTCGAGCTCCGAGTCCGAGGCGTTGCCGCGCGCGCGGTCCAGGGACAGCTCCGCGGAGGCCAGGCGGATGGCGCTGCCCTCCTCGAACGCGCCGAGCTTCTTGACCGCGGCCTCGTGGGCCTCGGCCGCCTGGCGCAGCTCTTCCTCCGCCCGTGCGGCCTGGCTCTCGAGCTCCATCTTGGTCTTCTTGAGCTCGAGCTGCGCGACCCGGAGCGCATGCTCCGCCTCGGCGTCCTTGCCGGACTCGGCCTCCTCCTTGGTTCCCTCGGCCTCCACCGAGGAACCGCCGGTCGAGGCGCAGGCGCCGAGGAGCGCGAGGACACCCAGCGCGAGGAGGCGCAGGAAGGACGAGCTCGAGTGGGGACGAGAGGAACGAAGGGGGTTCGACATGGGCGAGTGGGTGCCTGGGGACGGACGCGGCGCAGAGGTGCTCCGCGTCTCGGATTCTAGCCACAACGGGCCGGACCGGTCGTCCTTCCCTGCCCCGGAAGCGAGGGCCGGCGAACGGTCCTCGCGAGGCCCCCCCTCCGCGATCCTCGCGAGCAGGGGGTCCTCGCACGCGCGCCGGGGGCCCACTAGGATGGGCGCCCCTTTTCCCTCTCCCCACCCGACTCCGGCCGAGCAAGGGCCGCTCCTCCGTCATGACCCACGGCATCTTCCAGACTCCCCTGCCCCAGAACGAACCGGTCCTCGACTACGCCCCGGGGAGCCCGGAGCGCGCTTCGCTCGAGGCCGAGCTCGCACGGCAGGCGGCGGAACAGGTGGAGGTCCCCGTCATCGTCGGGGGCCGCGAGATCCACACCGGGGACACGGAGAAGATGGTCGCCCCGCACGACCACCAGCACGTGCTCGGAACGTTCCACCAGGCGCGCCCGGAGGACATCGCCGCGGCCATGGACGCGGCCACCGAGGCGCGCTGCACCTGGGACGCCCTTCCCTGGCAGGAGCGCGCGGCCATCTTCCTGCGGGCCGCGGAGCTGCTCGCCACGACCTGGCGCGACAAGATCAACGCCGCCACGATGCTGAACCAGTCGAAGACGGCCCACCAGGCGGAGATCGACTCCGCCTGCGAGCTGATCGACTTCTTCAAGTTCAACGTCGCCTACGCCCAGCAGCTCTACGAGGAGCAGCCCGAGTCCGCTCCCGGCATGTGGAACCGGCTCGAGCACCGGCCGCTGGACGGGTTCGTCTTCGCGATCACGCCGTTCAACTTCACGTCCATCGCGGGCAACCTGCCGACCGCTCCGGCGCTGCTCGGCAACACCGCGATCTGGAAGCCGGCCTCGACGTCGGTGCTCTCGAACTACTACCTGATGAAGCTGTTCGAGGAGGCCGGCGTGCCCGCCGGCGTCCTCAACTTCCTGCCGGGCTCCGGTCCGGTCATCGGCGACGCCGTCCTGGCCGACCGCCGGCTCGGAGGCGTGCACTTCACCGGCTCCACGGCGGTGTTCCAGACGATCTGGAAGGCGGTCGGGGAGAACATCGCGAAGTACGGGCAGTACCCGCGCCTCGTGGGCGAGACCGGCGGCAAGGACTTCGTGTTCGCGCACCCGTCCGCC
>CAZDYS010000388.1:0-4277 GCA_964509445.1 uncultured Planctomycetaceae bacterium | reverse complement strand
GCGTCGGATCGAAGACGGCGAGTCCGGTCAGTCGATCCGGTGCGCGGCGGACGGCGTCCGCGACGACCGGGACTTCCTCGGGCACGCTGGCGAAGGTGACCAGGTGCCCGACGCCGTAGGAGTCGAGCTCGCCGATCCAGCGCGCGAGGTGCTCCTCGGGGTCCGCGGCGGGGACGTCGATGCCGGCCTGGGCGGTGACCGTCTCCAGGCGCTCGGCCGGGGTTCCCGGCAGCGGCGACGCGGCCGCCAGCGTCTCGAAGAACGTCCGCGAGAAGTAGTGCGCGTGGCTGTCGACGAGCGGTCCCATCCCGTCAGTCTACGCTCTCGGCCGGAGCGGGCGTAGCGGACCTCACCGTGCAAAGAGAAGCGGGTGGCCAGGCTTTTCGCCCGACCACCCACAGGTTGTTCCTCTTGCGCGGAGCGCGTCAGTTGTCGCGCATGGTCCCGCCGCCGGTCACGTAGGCGAACTCGTTGCCCCAGTTCCGACCGGCGCACTTGAAGAAGCCCTTGTTCCGCTTGGCGAAGTCCGAGCTCTCGAAGTTGCGGACGCCGAGCACGTAGTACTTCGAGCCGCCCTGGCAGGAGTAGGAGCCCGCCTCGTAGACGAAGTAGCGATAGTGGTAGGTCGAGTCGTTGACCGGGTCGGTCAGGGACTCGTCCAGGTAGCCGGTGTCGACCAGCTCGCGCAGGAACGTCCCGTCGCTCGAGACCTCCCAGCCACCGAAGTTGCTGTTCGGGTTCGGCGCCGGGTACTCCCCGCGGTCCATGTGGTACTGCTCGACGGCGTTGCGGATGCGCTTGATGTCCGCCAGTCGCTTGGCGTCCTTCTCGGCGCGCATGTAGTTCTTCATGCGCGGCACGAGCACCCCGGACAGGATCGCCAGGATGGACAGGACGACGACGAGCTCGATGATCGTGAAACCGCGTTTCTTCAGGTGCATGGCTGGCGAGGACGCTGGGGCGGTGTCTCTGGAGACGCGTCCGCGCTATCGGCCCGAAGTCCGCCGGGGCTGAAGCGGAAGGGCGCCGAACGGCATCCGGGCGTCCAGGGAAGCGTCCGGGACGAGCGCGGAAGTTCTTTCCGGTTCGCGCCCCTGGCGTGTTCTCGGGCCCTGGGCGGCGTACCCTGCGCCCATGGAAAGCTGGTCGATCGAAGTGGACAAGGAGTACCTGAAGTTCTCCGTCGCGCACTTTCTCATCTTCCCCGACGGCACCGCCGAGCGGCTCCACGGCCACAACTACCGCGTGGCCTGCGAGCTCGAGGCGCGCCTCTCGCGGTTCGGTCTCGTGCTGGACTTCCAGCACGTCAAGCCGGTCGTGCGCCAGCTCTGCGACGAGCTCGACGAGCACTGGATCGTGCCGGGAGAGCACGAGGAGCTCACCGTCCGCGAGCTCGAAGGCGACTCCCTGGAGGTGCGCTATCGCGACCGCATCTACCGCGCCCCGCGCGAGGACGTGCTCGTGCTTCCGATCAACAACACGAGCGCCGAGAACTTCTCGGCCTACGTCGGACGCGAGCTCTTGCGTCGGCTGGCGGAGCGGTTCGACGACCTCGTCGTCGAGCGACTGCGCGTCACGGTCGAGGAGACGCCGGGCCAGCGCGGCGTCTACTGCTACACGCCCGACCCGAGCTGAGCCGGGTCAGTTCCCGGTCGCCTCCGCCAGGGACTCCTGGGTGATCGCGCCGTGGGAGGCGTGCCAGCGGACCTCGCCGCCCTCCAGGAGGAGCGCCTGAGGGGACTCGTGGCGGACGTTCGTTCGCTCGGCGATCGCGCGCGCGAGAGGACGCTGCCCGATCACGTCGATCCACACCGTCGGGACGTCCTCGCGGGACTCCAGGAAGCGCTCGTACTCACGGTAGGCGCGGGTGGAGACCGGTCACACGAGCGAGTGCTTGAAGAGCAGCGCGCGCGGCGCCGCGAGCCAGCGCTCGAGCTCGGCCTCGTCCTCGATCTGTCGCGGGGTCATGCGGATTCCTCCTTCGGCTCGGGGGCGTCGTCGTCGCCCTCCAGGAACTTGTTGAACTCGACGGACTCCTCGCCGTGCAGGAGCTCCGACGCGTGGGCCGGGTTCTTCGCGTTGAAGAGAAGTCCCTGGAAGGTCGGGTCGGCGCCGATGGTGCGCGCCAGGGTCGCGAGGACCTGCAGGTGACGGTCGCGCTCCTCGTTCGAGGTGCCGAGCAGGACCATGCAGTGCACCGGCCGCCCATCGGGCGTCTCGAACGGCAGGCCCTCGCGCGAGAGGGCCATCACGCCGGCCATGCTCAGGCCGTCCGGCAGGATGCCGTGCGGGACCGCCAGCCCGCCGCCCAGGCAGGTCGAGGACTGGCCCTCCCGGTTCAGCACCGAGTGCAGCAGGAGGTTCGTGTCCACCTGGAGATGGTGGGAGCGAACCAGGAGCTCGACCAGGCGCTGGATGGCCTGCTCTTTGTTCTCCGCCTTGAAGTCCGTGAGGATGTTCTCCTCCTGCAGGAAGTCGATCAGGCGCAGGCGGTCCATGTCGACCTCGCCGGACTTGTTCAGCGCGCGCCGCAGGAAGACCGGGCCGACGATCTCGTTCACCGTGACCACCGTCAGGACGACGGCGCTGAAGGACTCGGAGAGATGCCGGAAGGCGGGGTCGTCCTGGATCAGGATGACGAGCGCGACGGCCACCCCGGCCTGCGGGATCAGCGCGAGTCCCAGGTGGCGGCGGACGCGCGTGGTCGCCTGCGCGAGTCGCATCGCGAGGGAGGCCGCGAGCACCTTGCCGGCGGTCCGCGCGCCGAACAGGACCGCAGCGAAGAGCCCGGTCGCGGCGAGGTTGTCGAACGACAGGTGCATCCCCGCCAGCGTGAAGAACACCGCGAGGATGGCCGGCTGGAAGTCCTCGAAGACCGTGTCGACGAGCTTGTCGCGCGTGCGCGTGATGTTCGTCTGCACGAAGCCGAGGAACAGGCAGGCGAGCAGCGGGGAGACGTCGAGGATCGACGCCGTTCCGGAGGTGATCACGAGCGCGAGCACGGCGGCCGTCGCGATGCGGTCGGTCTGCACCACGTAGCGTGCGACGCCCTCCATCAGGACGGCCGTCACGCCTCCGATGAGGATGGCGAGCACGAGCTGCTTGGCGGGGCCCAGGGCGACCGTGATCCCGTCCTCGGTGGCCCCGGCTCCGGCGAAGGCGCGCGCGACCTCGAAGAGGAAGATGCACGCCATGTTGTTCAGCGCCACGGCGGCCACCAGCGTCTTCACGAAGACGCCCTTGGCGCGGGCCTCGGCGACGACGGCGACGACGGTGGCAGGCGCCGTCGCGATCGCGCAGGTCCCGAACAGCATCGCCTTGTCCCACTCGGCCCCGGCGAGCCGCATCGCGCCGAAGCAGAGCAGCGGCGTGACGGTGGCTTCGAGCGCCAGCAGGTACCCGAGCCGTCGCCCCGCGTTGCGCATGCGCCGCAGGTTGAGGTGCGCGCCGACGGTGACGGCCATCAGGCCCAGCGCGAACTGCGTCAGGGGCTGCAGCGCGTGCAGCGGCTCCTCGCCGAACAGGTCGAACCCGACCTTGCCGATCACCATGCCGGCCAGGATCTGGCCGGTGATGCCGGGGACGCGGATGCGTCGCGCGAGGGACCCCGAGAGGAGCCCGGTGGCGAGCACGACCGCGAGGGTCAAGAGCGGGCCGGCTTCGTGCAGGCCCTCGAGAGTCAGGAGCGGCATGGATGGGGCGGACGCCGTGCACCGAGATCCTAGCGGCCCGCACCGCGATTTTCGCGCCCGCGATTTTCTCGGGGCTAGCGGGGCGGGCTCGGTCGCGCGCTGGGCGGGGGGGGCCTAGAATCTTCGGCCGCCTCCTCGTTCCGCATGAGCACTCCGCGCGTACAGACCGCCTCGGACCCGTCCGAATCGACCTCGGCCCGGGCCGTCCACGTGGTGACCTTCGGTTGCCAGATGAACCAGTACGACTCCCTCCTGGTGGAGGGGCGCTTCCGGAAGAAGGGCTACCGCCTGACCGGGACGCTGGAGGAGGCGGACGTGATCCTGTTCAACACCTGCTCCGTCCGCGACAAGGCGGAGGAGCGCGTGTACTCCTGGGTCGGCGCCCTGAAGGCCGCCAAGGAGAAGCGCCCGGACCTGGTGGTCGGCGTGATGGGCTGCATGGCGCAGCGCGCGGAGGAGGAGATCTTCGAGCGCGCCGCCCACGTCGACCTGGTCTGCGGGACGCGGCAGCTGCAGAACCTGCCGGAGCTCGTGGAGGAGGTGGCGGCGGCGGTCGACCGCAGGCTCGGCGCGGGAAGAAGCGAC
>CAZDYS010000387.1:0-4283 GCA_964509445.1 uncultured Planctomycetaceae bacterium | reverse complement strand
GGGCCGTCGCCCCGGCGGCGACGTCCGCAGCTCCGGGCGACGCCCCGGCGCCGGAGCCGACGAGCGCCGCGGCTCCGCCCGCCTCCCCGCCCGAGAGCACGCCCCCGTCGAGCTGAACTCCCCGTGCCCTCGCAGCGCTGCTCCTCGCGCCTCGCCGCTCGACGGCTCGGCATCCTGTTGGCCCTCTTCTCGGTCCTCGCGAGCTGCACCGCTCCCGGGGCTCGCGGCGTGGGCGGGACCCCGACCCGCGGAGCGCTGAGCGTCGCCTTCGACAACGACTCCTTCAACCGCTTCCGCGACGGCAACTACTCCAACGGCATCGCCCTCACTTGGCAGTCGCCCGAGGTGCGCGCCTACGCGGAGGACAGCCTGGTGCGGCGAGCCACCGAGACCGTGGCGGACCTGTTCGGGACCGAGGAGGACCGGCGTCACCTGACGCTCGCGGCCGGCCACCTGATCTTCACCGCCGAGAACCTGCGCATCGCGAATCCCCCGGAAGGCGCGCACCCCTACGCCGGCATCCTGTTCGTGGACACCGGCCTGCACGTGCGCGACGCCGGTGACGCACAGGGCTGGACGAGCGTGTCGCTGCGCCTCGGCGTCACCGGCGACGCCTCCTTCGCGGAGGACGTGCAGACGGAGCTGCACAGCTGGTTCGGCTCCGACGACCCGCAGGGCTGGGACACGCAGCTGCAGGACGAGGGCATCGTCAACCTCGGCATCGAGCGCACGCGGCGGTTCCCGCTGCACGAGCACGTGGACTGGACGGCGAGCCTGGCGGGCGCCGTCGGCACCTACTTCACGGGCGCGGTGGCGCGCACGGAGCTGCGCTTCGGCGAGCTCCGCGCCGACCTCGGCAGCTCGTCCATGCGGCTCGGCCTCCCGACGGTACCCTACGTGGACGACGCGCCGCTGTCGGGCTGGGCCGGACACGCGTTCCTCGCGGCCGAAGGGTCCGGGATCGCCCACTTCCTCCCCATCGACGGAGGCGTCGTTCGCAGCGGTCGGTCCGCCGAACGCGAGCCCTGGGTCGGTGCCGCCTCGGTCGGCCTCCAGGTCGCGCACGGCTCGGCCCTCCTGCGTGCGGGCTTCACCTGGATGAGCGACACCTACGAAGCACAGTTCAACGACGGCGAGTTCGGGTCGATCTCGCTCACCTGGTTCCACTAGGCGACCCACGCCGACGCATGCGCCCCGCCACCGCCGCCCTCCCCCTCCTCGCCTGCGCGCTGCTCCTGTGGAGCGCCTGCGCGCGCGAGGGCGCCTCGGACGCACCGACCACCGTCCCGTTCGGGCAGGCGGACTACGTGTCGGACGCGTCCTGCGCCGCGTGCCACGCCTACGAGTTCCAGCAGTGGACCGGCTCGCACCACGACCTCGCGATGCAGGAGCCGACCGAGGAGACGGTGCTGGGCGACTTCGACGACGCGGTGTTCGTCCCCGAGGGCGCCGGGGAGAACGCGTCCACGCGCTTCTTCCGTGACGGCGAACGGTTCCTGGTGCGCACGGCGGGCCCGGACGGCCAGCTCGCGGACTTCGAGGTCGCCTACGTGTTCGGCGTGGACCCGCTGCAGCAGGTCCTGATCGAGCTCGACCGCGGCCGGCTGCAGGCGCTGTCGGTCGCCTGGGACGTCGAACGGGAGCGCTGGTACACGCTCTACCCGAACGAGCACATCCAGGCCGGCGACGGCCTGCACTGGACCGGCCGCTACCAGCGCTGGAACGCGATGTGCGCGCGCTGCCACTCGACCGAGCTCGCGAAAGGCTACGACCCCGCGACGGACGGCTACGCGACGACCTGGAAGGAGCTCGACGTCGGCTGCCAGGCCTGCCACGGGCCCGGGGCGCAGCACGTGGCCTGGGCGGAGGCCGACGCGCGCGGCGAGGTGCTCGACGTGCCCGGCGTCGGACTGACCACCGAGCTGCGCCGTCAGGTGCAGTCCGCGCAGCTCGACGCCTGCGCGCCCTGCCACTCGCGCCGCTCCGAGCTGACCGACGTCGCTCCGCCCGGCGCGCCGTTCCTCGACCACTACCTGCCCGAGCGCCTGCACACCGGCTACCACGTCGACGGCCAGGTCCAGGACGAGGTGTACGTCTACGGCTCCTTCGTGCAGAGCAAGATGGGTCTGCGCGGCGTCGCCTGCACGGACTGCCACGACCCGCACAACCTGGACCTGCTCGCGCCCGGCAACGGCGTGTGCACGCAGTGCCACACGTCGGTGAACCCGCCGCGCGATCGCTTCCCGACGCTGCAGGCGAAGGAGTACGACACGCCGGAGCACCACCACCACGCCGAGGGCAGCGAGGGCGCGTCCTGCGTGAGCTGCCACATGCCCGTCGCGACCTTCATGGGCGTCGACGAGCGGCGCGACCACTCGTTCCGCATCCCGCGCCCTGACCTCGCGCTGGCGCTCGGAACGCCGGACACCTGCAGCTCCTGTCACGAGGAGGGACCCGAGTGGGCGGCGGAGCGCATCGAGGCCTGGCACGGGACCGAGCGCCCGCTGCACTTCGCTCCCGCCTTCGCGATGGCCCAAGCGCGGATGCCCGAGGGCATGGGCGCGCTGGCGGGGATCGCGGGCGACGTCGAGGACACGCCCGCGATCGTGCGCTCGACGGCGCTCGAGCTCCTGCGCGGCTACGGCAACCAGGCGGCCCAGGTGGCCGTCGCGATGCTCGAGGACGACGAGCCGCTGGTCCGGATGTCCGCCGCCGGGGCGCTCGACGAGCTACCTGCCGAGGCGCGCCTGATGCTCCTCGCGCCGCTCTTGAGCGACCCCGTGCGCGTGGTGCGCATCGAGGCGGCGCGCGCGCTCTCCTCGCTCCCGTCGAAGGAGGTGCCCGAGGAGCATCGGGCCGCGCTCGAGGCGGCGCTGGCCGAGTTCGTCGCCGCCCAGGAGGCCCAGGGGGACATGCCCGCGACGCACCTGAACCTCGGCATCCTCTACGCCGGTCAGGAGCGCTGGGCGGACGCGATCACCGCCTACGAGACCGCGCTGCGCCTCGACCCGGCCTTCCTGCCGGCGCGCTTCAACCTCGCGAACCTCCTGAGTCGCCGCGGGCGCAACCCCGAGGCCGAGCCGGTCCTGCGCGAGGGGCTACGGCTGTACCCGGAGGAGCCCGAGCTGCACTTCTCGCTCGCGCTCCTCCTGGCCGAGCTCGGCCGCACGAACGAGGCGGCGGACGAGATGGCGCTGGTCGCGCGCCTCGCCCCGGACCGCCCGCGCGTGTTCTACAACCTCGGCCTGCTCCTGAAGGAGGTCGGCCGCGTCGGCGAGGCCGAGGTCGCGCTCGAGGAGGCGATGGGACGCAACGAGGAGGACCCCGACCCGGTGCACGCGCTCGCGCTGCTCTACAAGGACCGGCGCGAGTACCAGCGCGCGCTCCCGCTGGCCGAGAAGCTGGTCTACCTGCGCCGCGGCGACCCGGTCTCGCGCCAGCTCTACGAACAGATCCAGGAGCGGCTCGGGCGCTGACTTCGCACCAGGGTCAGCTCTGCCGGCGCCAGATCGTCCCGTCGGCGGAGTCCTGCAGCACGATGCCGCGCGCGGCGAGCTCGTCGCGGATCTCGTCGGAACGCGCCCAGTCCTTGTTCGCGCGTGCGTCGAGGCGCTCCTGGACGAGGGCTTCGATCTCGGCGTCGTCGCCCGCACCCTCGGTGTGGATCACCGCGAGGACGTCGTTGGCGGCACGGACGAACGTCACCGCGTCCTCGGCGACCGCCTGGCCGAGCGACCCCGCGAGCACGGCGTCGCGCAGGCCGAACAGCGCCGCGAGCGCGATCGGGACGTTCAGGTCGTCGTTCATGCCGGCGGAGAACTTCTGCTTGGCGCCGTCGAGGAGCTCGCGGCCGGCCTCCGCGTCCTCCGCGACGCCCTGCCCGCCGGCGGCGCGCTCGAGGCGCGACCACAGCTCGTCGAGCTTCTCCAGCGCGGACTGGGACTCCGCCATGATGTCCCAGGTGAAGTTCAGCGGCCGGCGGTAGTGGCCGCGGATCAGCGTGTAGCGCAGCACGCGCGGCTCGAACCCGCGCTCCTCCACGTCCGCGAGCGAGTACACGTTGCCGAGGCTCTTGGACATCTTGCCGCCCTCGACCTGCAGGAACTTGGCGTGCATCCAGTAGCGCGCGAAGGGCTTGCCCGTGTGGCACTCGGTCTGGGCGATCTCGCACTCGTGGTGCGGGAAGACGTTGTCCTCACCGCCGGTGTGGATGTCGAGCGTGGTGCCCAGGATCGCCTGGCCCATGGCCGAGCACTCGATGTGCCAGCCCGGGAAGCCGCGAC
>CAZDYS010000386.1:0-4290 GCA_964509445.1 uncultured Planctomycetaceae bacterium | reverse complement strand
TCCCGTCCTCGAACGCGCCCATCGCGGTCAGGTCGAGACCGGTCCCGAGCGCGAGCACCGGCAGCGGCGGCGTCAGCGCGAGGCCGACGAGCTCCGCGGGCGTCACGCTCAGAGTCGCCTCGGCGACCAGGCCGAGGCTCTCCGCGGTCAGGGTGATCGTCGTCGTGCCGACGGCCAGCGCGTGGGTCCATCCGTCGGACACCGTCGCCACGCTCGGATCCGAGGAGCTCCACGTGCCGCCTTCGGTCCACGGAGACGTGTCGCCGCTCTCGCGAACCGCCAGGACGACGAGCTCCCCGGACGTGCCCGCGGAGAGCACGGGGTCCGCGGGGGAGAACGTGAGCGCGCGGACGGGATCCGCGTCGACCGACCCGTGACAGCTGCAGGCGAGCACGAGCACGGCCGTGGCGAACGAACCGACCGAACGGACTGGAGAGGAAGGCCGTCGGGACATCGAAGAGGGGCTATCGACCCCCTCTGCCCCTCCCTTGAGTGCGTGCGACACGGCGCGGAGGCCCTCCTCGGCGACCTCCAGCCGGCTGCGCGGCAGGGAACGCGGCCCCAGCGTGTCCCCCTAGGGCAGGAGCTCGGCATTTCTACCGAGACGGTCGACGAGCATCCATGGAGGGCCCGATCCGGACCCGGCGCGGGTCCCCCCGGACTACAGGCCCGTCAGCGTCGAGGTCTCCAGGTTCGTCAGCGTCGTCGAGCCTCCCACCGCGGCCTGCCAGTGCAGCGTGCTGCCGACCAGCGAGATCGCGTTGGGGATCGCGAGGGTCACGGACGCCTGTCCGTCCGCGTCGAGCGTCCCGCTGCCCCTGCTGGTCGGAGAGCCCTCGAGGAACGACAGCCCCATCGCCGTGGGGACCCCGGGACC
Source organism: uncultured Planctomycetaceae bacterium (assembly GCA_964509445.1). GTDB lineage: Bacteria > Planctomycetota > UBA1135 > UBA1135 > CAZDYS01. The sequence continues at coordinate 3,413 of CAZDYS010000386.1, read as the reverse complement.
TCGCTGCGAGGAGGACAGGAGCAACCAGGGCGAACCGGCCTCGCCGAACACGTCGACCGTCAGGTCCGAGCCGATGCGGGGCACCGCACGAAGCGCGACCTGTCGCGTGAGGTTCGTCAGGATGCGGCGCGGGGAGCTCGAGGCCAGGTCAACGTCGCCGTCCCGGTCGAAGTCGGCCAACGAACCGCGCTCCAGGGATCCGGGGAACACGCCGACGCGCTCCTGGAAGCTCCCCCCGCCGAGGTTCTCCCAGACGTAGCCGCGCCGGTCGCTGCCGACCAGGTCCTCGTCCCCGTCCGCGTCGAGGTCGGCGACGAACCAGGGGAACGACTGGAAGGCCGTCGTGGAGAGCACCCCGGGAGCGACCGTGAACACGCCGCTCCCGTCGTTCTCGTAGACGATCGGAGCGCCTCCGCCGAAGGAGGGCCAGGCCGCGAGGTCGTCGTCGCCGTCTCCGTCGTAGTCGAGGGTCACGGGTTCCGCCAAGCTGGCCGAACCCGCGTTCTGGAAGCCCCCGGGATCCGCGCTGAACCGTCCGCTCCCGTCGTTGCGGTAGAGGACGGGCCGGTTGCTCTCCAGGACGATCAGGTCGGCGCTCCGGTCCCCGTCGACGTCGATGCTCGCCATCGCGCGCGGGTTGGGCGGCTGGAGACCCGAGGCCGGATCCGCCGCGAAGTCTCCGTTCCCGTCGTTGCGGAACAGCGCGAAGCCGCCGCCGGAGTAGAGAACGAAGAGATCCAGGTCGCCGTCTGCGTCGGCGTCCGCGACCTCGCGCTCGAGGACCGGACGGTCGCCGAGCCCGAAGGGAACGCGCGCCACGGGCTTCCGCGGTCCACGCTTCAGCACCACGGCGCGAAACTCGTCCTCGACCAGGAGCTCGTCGCGTCCGTCTCCGTCCGCATCGAAGGCCGTGACCGTTTGCGCGCGCATCCGGTTCGGGAGCGCGACCTCCTCCACGCGCGCCGGGAAGCGACCGGGCGCACGGTCCAGGAACAGGCTCCCTCCCATGCAGGTCACCTGCTCGAGCTCGCGCCAGCCGACGAGATCGACGAACGCGAGGCTCTCCACGCGACCGGGGGCCCCCGGACCGGAGTGCCCGACGTCCACGAAGCGTCCGGTTCCGTCGTTGAGCGCGATGGACTTCCCGAAGGCGAAGACGTCGCCGTCGAGGTCCAGGTCTCCGTCCCCGTCCGCGTCGACGGCCTCGCGCGCCGTGACCAGGAAGTTCTGCGGCACCGCGCCGGGGACGTGCGTGAAGACGCCACCGCCCTCGGACCGGAAGAGATCCGTCCTGCTCTCGATGTAGTCGAGCTCGCGGGACACGGCCACGTAGTCCGTGCGTCCGTCGCCGTCCGCGTCCAGGGGCACCAGCTCGCTCGGCGGGAACGGGATGCGCGGCCCGCTCGTGAACGTCCCGGCTCCGTCGTTCCAGTGGACGCGGCCACCGCCGAGCGGGTTGGGCTCGAGCAGCAACAGGTCGAGGTCCCCGTCCGCGTCGTAGTCGAACACGTCGCGCTGTCCGGCGAGCAGGAACGTCCCCGTCGCGACCGGCGGCGCGAACGTCCCTCCGAGGTTCTCCAGCAGGAGGAGCTCGTCCGTCGCGCTCTCGCTGAAGAGGTCCTCGAGGCCGTCTCCCGTCGCGTCGAAGGCGAAGAGCCTCCCGTCCGTCGCGAAGCCGGCCGGGAGGATGCCCGCCGTCTCCGTGAAGCCGCCGGCACCGTCGTTCATCAGGACGCGATCGGGCGTCGTACTCGAGAACGCGTGCACCATGTCGACGGCGCCATCTCCGTTCACGTCGACGTAGGCGGCCGAGCACGAGGGGAAGGAGCAGGCCGGCAGGCCCGCGCTCGCGTCGACGAAGGTGCCGTCTCCGTTGTTCAGGAAGACGACGCCCGGCCCCAGAAGGTCCACGTCCCCGTCCAGGTCGAGGTCGAACGGGCGGCCGGAGGCCGTCAGCACCTCCGCCTCCTTGGAGTAGAGGCCGTCCGCGACGCCGCGGAAGAAGGTGCCGTCGGAGCTGAAGCGGCTCGCGCTGAGGTCCGGGAGTCCGTCGCCGGTCAGGTCGGCGATGAAGCTGATGGACCCGTTCGAGTTGTCGAAGGGGTCGAGGAACGCGCTCCGCAGGGACTCGAAGCGCAGGTCCTGGATCTGGGGAGTCGAGGGAGCGACGAGGAGCGAGGCGAAGACGGCGAGCGTGAGCATGGGAAGATGCTGCGGGGTTCGGGAGGCGCGCGCTGCCGATCGACCGCGAGCGCGACCGGCGGAGATCCAGCCTAGCTGGCCAGGGAGACGACCGGGGGACGAACCGCGGCGGCTCTTGCGCTCCTCCACGGAGGCCGGCGTCAGACCCCTGGGAGGGCCTGTCCGGCGCCCTCGCGAGCGCGCACCCGATCCCCTCGCGGGGACGAGAGACCCGGCGGGCCAGCCGTGCCGGAGATCCCGGCGCGACGCCTCAGAGGTCCGTCAGCGTCGTCTCTTCGAGGTTGGTCAGCCTGGCCGGCGTCCCCACCGAGGCCTGCCAGTAGAGCCGGCTCCCGACCAGCGAGATCGAATCCGGGATCAGGAGCGTCACGTGCGCCTCTCCGTTCCCGTCGAGCGTGCCGCTGCCCTGGGTCGCCAGGCTGCCCTCGAGGTAGCTCAGCCCCATCGCGGTCGGAACGCCGGGCCCTCGCGTCGACGAGGAGAGCAGCATCCAGGGGGTGCCCGGCGGCCCGTAGACGTCCAGCGTCAGCTCCTCGCCGATGCGCGGGACCGCGCGCAGGGCGAGCTGGGTCTCCAGGTTGGTGAGCACGCGGCGCGGAGAGGCCGCGTAGGCGTCCAGGTCCCCGTCGCGGTCGAGGTCGGCGAACGACCCCGGCAGGAGGAAGCCCGGGATCGCCGCCGGGGTCTCGACGAACGTGCCGGCTCCCTGGTTCTCCCACAGGTCGCCGCCCTCGGACACGAGGTCCTCGTCCCCGTCGCCGTCGAGGTCCACGGCGAACAGCGCCGGCCTCCCGAACACCGTCGTCGAGAACACACCGGGCGCGTAGGCGAAGACGCCCAGGCCATCGTTCTCGTAGGCGTGCAGCGCGTCCACCTCGATCGCGTCCCAGGCGACGAGGTCCAGGTCGCCGTCGCCCTCGAGGTCCAGGAGCACCGGCTCGGTGAGCTGCCGGTCGCCGGGCCCGGAGGTCGGGAAACGCCCGGACGCCACGTGCAGTCCGCCCGCGCCGTCGTTGACGAAGAGCTCCGGGCGGTTGCTCTGCAACACGATCGGATCCGCGTCGCCGTCCCCGTCCAGGTCGGCGGCGACCATCCCGCGGGGGTTCGGCGGCGTCAGCCGGGTGCGCTCCTCGAAGTCGCCGTTGCCGTCGTTCTCGAACAGCGCGAGCGTGGCCGGGACGCTCGTGGAGCGCGCCTCGGTCAGCACGAAG
>CAZDYS010000385.1:0-4295 GCA_964509445.1 uncultured Planctomycetaceae bacterium | reverse complement strand
CTCTCGGCCATCAGCCCGTCGATCATCACGTTGATCTGGTAGACCGCCGCCCCGAGCGCCAGAGGCGCCGCCGTGCGCAGGACCTGCCAGGCGCTGGTCTCTCCCGGCGCCGCGCCGCCGTCGCTCGGGCGCAGCAGTCCGATGCGCGCGAGGGTCGGCACGTGGAGCGCGAGCTGCAGGACTCCCGACAGCAGCACGCCGATCGCGAGCATGCGCGCCATGTCCCACTGACGCGTGACCAGCGCTTCGCGTGCCACCCCTTCGTCGTCGGCGAAGCTCCAGCCGACGAAGAGCAGCGTCGCGATCCACCCGACGTTCATCACCGCGGGAGCGAGGCTGGTGACGAAGTAGTGCCCGCGCACGTTCAGCGCCCCCCCGGCGAGCGCCGTCAGGCACACCAGCACGACGTAGGGCATCAGCCGGACCGCGAGGTCGCGCACCGGCTCGGGATCCGTGCCGAGCCAGCTCCACCCCGTGCCGGGCATGGCGTCGGGGAAGAGCGCGACCGCTCCCATCACCGAAGCCGTCACCACGAACAGGAGGAGCGAGGCGGTGCGCAGGGTGCTCAGGAAGAGGCGCGCCCCGGCGGCGTCGCCCCCCTTCGCGTCGGCCGCGGTCATCTCCGCCTGGAGCGAGGTCGACAGCGCGCCCTCTCCGAACAGGCGACGGAACAGGTTCGGAACCCGCCAGGCGGTGAAGAAGGCGTCCGAGATCGCCGAGCCGTCCCCGAACACGCTCGCCATCACCGCCTCGCGCACGAAGCCGAGGACGCGGCTGACCAGGGTCAGGCCGGAGACGAGCGCCGCGCGTCCGACGAGGCCCTGGTGGCGCGTGACGATGCGGTCCGTGGACTGTCGGAGAGCGTCGGCCAAGGCCCCTCATGGAGCCGAATTCGGGACACGGCGTCCAGCGCTACGGGGTGGGGAGATGCGCCCTCGTCGCTCCGTGGATCCCCGATCTGCCTCTCTGCGAAGGTTCGCGGTCCCGCCGGTGCGCGCCATCGGGGGGCCGGGAAGCGGGAGCAGGCGCGCTCGGGTCCGGAGGACCGGGGGAAGCGTCGAGAGTTCGGGTCAGAGCGACGAGGGCTGGTGCATCTCGAAAGAGGTCGAGCTCCCCGTGGGTGCCGTTCGGTCGCGGTTGCCGTTCTTGGAGCGTGAGAAGACGCCCATCCCGCTTCTCACGAGCGGCTGCGCGTCCGCGTGCCGTCGGCCCAAACGGAGAGCCCTGTTTTCAACGGGGCGAATCGTCGCGCGCGAACGTCAAGCGGACATGAGGGGAGCATTGGCCTTCCGGAAATCCGGGGCCCGCTCAGCCGTCCTCGAGTCCGAGAGCAGCAAGATGGTGCTGGAGGTGCCCGAGGTAGTCGCGCACGAACCACTCGAGGGTGACCGGCTCGTCCGCGGAGACCGACTGCCAGGCGATCTCGTGCAGGTTGTGTCGCGTGCGCGACCGCGTGAGCGTCTCCGACGGAAGCGTCGCGACGACCGCGCACAGGTGGCGGTTCAGCCGCTCGAAGAGCTCGACCAGGTCGAGCCAATCCGCATCGCGATAGCCCTGGTGCTCGACCCAGGCGTCCGGGTCGTAGCCGGCGAACACGAGCGCTTCCTGGTGGGAGGCGCGCACGAAGCGTCCGTGGTTGTTCGTCGCGCTGTCGACGAGGTGCCCGAGCACCTCCTTCGCGCTCCACCCGCCTTCGCGCAACGGCTCGGCCGCGCGCTCGTCGGACCAGGAGCGGAGGCTCCGTGCCGCCCGCTCGATCGTGTCGAAGTACTCGGCGAGGAACGTCTCGTCCATGGGGGTCAGGATGACTCCCGCCGGACGAAAGATCGAGCCCTAGAACAGCTCGACGAGCTCGTCCGCCTGCACGCGGCTCTGGGCGACCAGCTCCGCCGTCGTGTCCGGGGCGATCCCGTACTCTTCCTTGGCGTCGCTCACGATCGCCTCGATGCCGAACTCCGACTCCGTCTCGCGGTGGAGCGAGACCAGGCGCAGGGCCGGCAGCACCGTGCTGACGCTGACGTCGTGGTGCGCCTGGATCTGCTCGCCGAGTCGCGGAGGCAGCTCCCAGGCGGAGGCCAGGTGGCCGCCGATCTCGTCGTGGCTGAAGCCGAGCACTTCCTTCTCGAGGTCGTGCAGACGCGCCTCGGGCACGCCGTGCCACTCCTCCAGGACGGGGCCGTAGTCCTTCGGACGGGCGTTGGCGAGCAGCGGGATCGCCATGTCCTGCAGCAGGCCGCCGGTGAAGCTCGTCGCCTCGTCCGCCGGGTGCAGGTACTCCGCCAGGCCGCGCGACAGTGCGGCGCGGAAGAACGCCGAGTGCCAGAACCGCTTGGACTCGAAGCCCGGCGCCGACTTGGCGGGCAGCTGGTCCTTCACGGCGACGCCGAGCACGAGCTGCTCGAGGCGCGCACGCCCCAGGATGGTCGCAGCGTGGCGTGCGGACTCGACCGGACGCGCGAGCCCGAAGGCCGCGCTGTTCACGGTCTTGAGCAGCTTGACCACCAGGTCCGGCTGCCAGCTCAGCGCTTCACCGATGGCGCTCATCTCCACGTCCGGGTCGCGCATGAGCTTCATCAGCTCCATCACGCCGGCGGACATCGCGGGCGGCTCTTGACCGGCCAGCGCTTCGATCAGCTTCTTTTGACGTCGCTTCTTTCCGAGCAGCATGGAGAGTCCTCTAGTTGGCCCGGGAGGCCATCTTGTTGCTGAAGATCGAGAGGAGGCCGCCGAGCATCACGTAGCCCAGGACGACCTCCACCATGGCCACGAGCTGGGCGGCCATCGACGAAGGCAGAACGTCGCCGTAGCCCAGGGTCGTCATGGTCACCACGCTGTAGTACAGCGGGGAGATGGGCGTCGGATAGCTCCCGTAGTCGACGTCCACGAACGTGTAGAGCCAGGCGAACAGCACGATGATCGCCACCGTCCAGGCCGCCCAGCGCGTCGCGCTGCGACCGCAGTCCGAGGTGGCGCGCCAGACCGAGTACATCGCGCGGTGGAACTTGGAGGTGTTGCGGAACTCCTCGAGGAAGTTCTGGTCCTGGATGAACCGACGGCAGAGGTACGCGCCCGTGAAGTCGATGTCGCGGATGTCGACGCCGATCCAGCTGGCCGTCTCGTAGCCGCGCAGACGCGCGAGGTTCGCCTCGCGGATGTCCGCGCCGTCGAAGCAGGCGTTGCGTACGTGCCCGTCCTCGAGATCGGCCTTCTTCAGGATGGCGCGCGACAGGTCCACGTCGCACAGGTCGACCTCGCGCAGTCGCGCACCCGTGAGGTTCGCGGTGCGGAGGTCCGAGCGCTCCAGCGTCGAGTCCGTCAGCGTCGCTCCGGAGAGGTTCGCACCGATCAGGCTCGTGCCGACCAGCTTCGTGCGGCCCAGGCCCGCACGCTCCAGGACCGCACCCTGCAGGTTTGCGCAGGACAGGTCCGCGCCCGCGAGCTCAGCCTCGGTCAGGTTGGCCTCGAACAAGGTCGTTCCGACGAGCCGGGCCCCCATCAGGTTCGCGCCCGAGAGATCCGCCCGCGAGAGGTCGAGCCCGCTGAGGTCCGCGGTCGTCAGGTCACACTCCCGAAGATCCGCCCCGACGAGGCGCCTGCCCGCCAGCGCGTCGCGGGCGCTGGCCGGTTCCGGAGAGGAGGTCGCGCGCAGGAGCTCGAAGAGCTCGCTGCGCTCGTTCTCCGTCGCCTCGGCGAGGGGTTCGTTCGGGGTCATGACGCGTGGGGACGCCGCGCCGGAGCGCGGCCGGACTCAGCCGCGGTTCTTGCGGAACTGCTCGAAGTCGTCGAAGCCGCCGGCGCCGCCGGAAGACGAACGTTGGGGCGACGGGTTCGAGGCCGGCGGCGGAGCCGCGGACGCACCGGGAATCGGCGGCGGCGGAGCGGGCTGGGCGCTGGCCGCGGTCGACAGGCTGGGCGAGCCGGCCGCAGGAACCGCGGTCGAGGTCGCCGTCCCGTCGGAACCGATCGCGTCCAGGTTGACGCGCTTGCCGATGTGGTTGAGCTTGCTGACGAGCTCGTCCTTGTTGACGGCCTTCATGTAGGCCTCGGTCGGATCGACGATGTCCTTCTGCACGAGCTCCAGGAGCGCGTCGTTGAGGAGCTTCATGCCGTTCTTGGCGCCCATCTGCATCTGCGAGGCGAGCTGGTGCGTCTTGCCCTCACGGATGAGAGCGGACACGGCCGGCGTCCCGATCAGCACCTCGAGCGCCGCGACGCGACCCTTCGGCTTCTTCTTGCACAGGGTCACCGAAGACAAGACCTTTCCCGACGGCGTCCTGCTGATGGGCGCACCCGCA
>CAZDYS010000384.1:0-4303 GCA_964509445.1 uncultured Planctomycetaceae bacterium | reverse complement strand
AGGACGGGTCGCTCGGCGTCCTCGCCGCGAAGGGCCGCCAGGGTCGCGCCCAGCGACGCGCCGACCACCTGCTCGAGAGCGACGCACACGACGTCGAAGCCGCCGCCGCGCGCCGCGTCGCGCCAGCGTTCGCCGCGCTCGCCGGAGAGGAGCTCCTCGGGACGCTCGCCCTCGCCGGCGACCAGCAATACGACGGGAGCGGAGGCGGAACCGGAGACCAGCGTCCGGGCACCGGGTAGCTCGCGCTCGGAGGACGGGCGCTCGCCCAGCAAGGGCTCCACGCCTCCCGGAAGCCGGACGCCGAAGGAGAGGAGACGCGCGAGGTCGCGACGGCGGCGCGGGTCCTCGACGCGCTTCGATCGCTCCTCCAGGTCGGCGACGACCTCGAGGGGAGTCGGCGGGGTGCGCACCGCCCCCTCCTCTCCGTGCACCTCGAGGACGTAGGAGTAGCGACCGGGCGCCGACCGCGGCGCGCGGACGATCCAAACCTCGAGTCCGTCGTCGAAGAACCCGTCGGAGAGCGCCTTGTCGCGCAGGCGCTCGACCTCTCCCCGGGGCCCGAGCTGCCAGAGCACCAGTCGGGCGCTCTCCGGCACGGCCTCCTCCCAGCGACGGTAGATCACCACGCGCAGCGGATTGCGCGGACGGTCCGAGGGTTCCTCCGCCTCCAGGACACCGGGGATCAACCGCAGCGCGAGCGCGTCCGCGAAGCGCGAGAGCGGGCCCGTACGCTCCCCCCGCAGGAGGCGCGTGCCGTGCACGACCTGGTCCGAGGCCGGAAGTGGGTCGAGCTCGCGGGCGAAGCGCTCCTCGGCGTCGAACAGCGCGAGGACCCTCTCGCGTGCCTCGTCGCCGGCCTCCTCCCAGGCCGTGAGGAACGCGTCGTAACGCTCCACGAACTGCGCGCGCTCGAGCGCCTGCTCCTCCTGGGGCGGTAGCCCGGATTCCTGCGCCAGAGCCCGTCCGGCGAGGAGCGTCGCCGCGACGATCAGCGCTAGGGATAGGTGGCGAGTGCCCATTCCTGCCAGGCTTCCTGAAGTGCGATCGGGGACACGCCGAAGACGGCCTTCAGCGCGTCCCGCGTCGCGACCTTCCGGCGCAGCTGCCGCAGGAGCTCGTCGAGCTTCTCCCCGTCCTGCTGCGCGAGGTAGTCGACCAGGCTGAAGGCCGCGACGTGCTGATCGAGGGACAGCGTGTCGGTGTTCTGCTGGAAGAGCCCGGCGAACGCCGGAGCCTCGCCGGCGGCGACCATCTTCCGCGCCTTGACGCGCCAGCTCCCCCCCTCGAAGTCGCGGTTCGTGTCCTGCTCGGAGTAGCAGTACGTGTCGCAGAGCTCGAAGAAGACGTGCTCGAAGTAGTGCGCGAGGCCCGCGTCGGCCCAGCCCCCCTTCGTCTGTCCGATCCAGTGCGAGGGCGCCTGGTGCGAGAGCAGGAGGTGCGTCGCGTTGTGGACGAGGTTGCGGTGCAGGGCCTCGTCGTCCCGGAAGAACTCCGGCAGCGCCGGTACGGAGTAGGCCGGCGTCGGGCCGAGCAGCCGCGTCCCGTTGGAGAAGGCCATCCGGCAGTAGCGTCGCGCGCCTTCCTGGTGGTCCCGGGCGCTGCCCCAGACCATGATCAGCGACCGCTTCTGGAACTCCTCCTCCTCGACCCCGAGGAGCGACACGTAGGCGTCGTACAGCTCTTCGAGACGATCGCCGTAGAGGTGCAGGAGCTCGTGCCGCTGGAGCACCTTGCGGCCCACCTTGGCGCGCTCGACGTCGAAGATCAGCTCGAAGTGCTCGGTCACGAGCAGCGGGACCGGACGGCCGAGCTCCCGCGCGAAGTGCGCGACCTCCTCCGCGCGCGCGGGCCGGCCGGCGCGCCGGGCCGCGAGGCGTTCCTCCGCGGCCGGGTTCTCGCAGCGGTCGCAGTCGACCCAGCCGGTGCCCCCGCAGGCCTCGCAAGGTGCGAACAGACTGCAGTAGAGCGCGTCGCGCTCGAGCGCGCAGGCCTTCTTGTCGTGCTCGCCGCAGGGTCGCTGACCGAGACTGGTGCAGCGGCTGCAGCGAACGGGCGTCTCGGACCCGAGATCCTGGGCCTGGAGCGAGCCGCCGCACGCGAACAGGAGGAGCCAGAGCAGGAGCGCCTTCAACCGAGCGCCTCCCGTGCGGCCGCGATGCGCCGTTCGAGCACCTGGCGGTTGGGGTCGAAGTCCACGAGCCGCACGTGGGCCGCGACGCGTTCGTCCAGGGCCGCCTCGGGCGCGCAGCCGATGAGCTCCGACTCGAGCACCTCGACGCCGCGTTCCGCGGCGCGCCGCACCACCTCGTCGAAGGCGCGCACGAGGTCCGTCCGCGCGTGGTCGACGAGGTTCATGCTGACCTGGACGCGTCCGCGCGAGGCGAGCTCGAGTCCCAGCGCGCGCACGGCCGGGAGTCCGCCGTCGCGCTCGCGCACCTCGCGCGCGATGTCCGCGGCGACGGCCCGCTCGTTCGTGTCCAGCACGACGTTGAAGGCGACCAGGAACGGCCGCGCTCCGACGGCCACGGCGCCGGCGCTCGGGTGCAGCGGGAGCGAAGGTCCGTCGGGAACGAGCCCCTCGGCCATGCGACGCGCGAGCCCCTGCAGCCCGCCGCGGCGCAGCTCCGGGAGCTCGCGCGGGGCTCCGTGTCCGTAGAGGAACGCCGGGACGCGCAGGCGCTCGCCGAGCCCCGCTGCGAGCTGGCGCGCGAGCGCGGCGCAGTCCGCGAGACCGTCGCGCTCGAGCGGCACGAACGGGAATACGTCGAGCGCGCCGATGCGCGGGTGGACGCCGGCGTGCGTCCCGAGGTCGATCCGCTCCACCGCGACCGCGGCCAGCGCCAGCCCGACGTCCACGGCTCGCTCCGCCTCCGCCACGAAGGTCACCACGGCGCGGTGGTGGTCCGCGTCCTGGCTCGCGTCGAGGAGCGACGCGCCCGGTGCCTCCTCCACGACCGACCGGAGCGCGCGCAGGACCGTCGGATCCTGCCCCTCGCTGAAGTTGGGGACGCACTCGACCAGCGGCATGGCGGCTAGCGTTCGTGCACGACGCGACCGTCGATCACGACGGCGCGCACCGGATTCCGACCGAACTCGTAGCACAGGTGCTTGTGGTTCGGCACGTCGAGCACGACCAGGTCCGCGAGCTTGCCCTCCTCGAGCGTCCCCAGTCGCTCCGCCCGGTCGAGCGACGCGGCCGCGTTCAGCGTGCCCGCGACGAGGCTCTCCCGGCTCGTGAAGCCGAGCCGCAGGGAGGCCCAGGTGAACACCTCCGGCATGCTCTGGGTGTAGCAGCTGCCGGGGTTGAAGTCCGTGGCCAGAGCGGGCGCCAGTCCGGCCTCGACCATGCGCCGCGCCGGGACTTCCTGGGCGACCCGCAGGTAGAGCGGGACGAGCGGGCAGAGCACCGGCACGACGCCGGCGCGCGCGAGCTCCTCGATGCCGCGGTCCCCGACGAACTCGAGGTGGTCCGCCGAGCGCGCGCCGAGCTCGGCGGCGAGCTCCGCGCCCCCGAGAGACGTGAGCTGGTCGACGTGCAGGCGCAGCCCCAGACCCTGGTCGCGCGCGGTCTCCAGGACGCGACGCGACTGCTCCAGATCGAACACGTGGGCCTCGGTGAAGATGTCGCAGTACTCGGCCAGGCCGCTCGCGGCGACCGCCGGGATCATCTCCTGGACGAGCAGCTCCACGTAGGCCTCGTGGTCGTCGCGATACTCCGGCGGGAAGTCGTGGGCGCCGAGGAAGGTGGGCACGAGGCGCACCGGGTGCCGGCGGTTCGCCTCCGCGATCACCTCCAGACACTTGAGCTCGTCGGCGGCCGACAGTCCGTAGCCGCTCTTCGCCTCGACGGTCGTGGTGCCGAGCTCCAGGAAGCGGTCCAGCCGCACCAGGAGGAGCTCCAGCAGACGCTCGCGGCTCGTCTCGCGCACGCCGCGCACGGAGGACACGATGCCGCCGCCCGCCTGGGCGATCTCGACGTAGGTGGCGCCGCGCGTGCGCAGCTCGAACTCCTCCTCCCGCGTCCCGGCGAAGACCGGGTGCGTGTGCGCGTCGACGAAACCCGGGACGATCGTTCCTCCGTCCGCGTCGAGCACGCGGTCGGCCTCGAAGCGCTGCGTCAGGTCCTCCTCGGGCCCGACGGCGACGACCTCGGTGCCTCGAATCGCCACGGCCCCGCGGGGCAGGACGGTGAGCTCGTCGAGCGCCGTTCCGGCACGCGCCGTGGAGCCGAGCGGGGTCGCCAGCTCCGCCGCGCCGGTGACGAGGAGGTCGACGGAGGTTCGCGTCTGCGGAGGAGTCACGC
>CAZDYS010000383.1:0-4305 GCA_964509445.1 uncultured Planctomycetaceae bacterium | reverse complement strand
AGGTCCACGCCCACCTCGGCCTCGAGGCGCAGGCTCTCCTCGGGGAGCAGGAAGAGGCGCAGGCGTCCGTGCTCGTCCGAGACGACTCTCTGCGTCCCTTCGTCGCCCTGCACGAGGAACGGGAGACCGTGGCGCCACGGGTCTCCGCGCGGGTCGAGCACGCGCGCCTCGAGCGCGGGCCGATAGCGACCCTCTTCCAGCTGGACCCGTACGCGCTCCTCGCTCCCGGCGCGGCTCTCGACCTGCGTCGACTGCCGGCGACCGCCCTTCCAGGGGTTGGCGACGTCGAGGCTCCAGCGACCGGGCGGTAGCTCCTCGAAGAGGTAGTCGCCGTCCTCCGTGCGTCGTGCGCGATGTCGCTCGCGGGAGCGCTTCGCCCAGACGCCCGTGTCCGCCCGGGGCCGGCCGTCGGGGTCGAGGACCTCGACCAGGAGCCTCCCCCCGCGCTGCAGCACACACTCCTGCCGCAGCGTCAGGGGTGGGGCGAGTCGTCTCCGCTCCGACCAGCGCTGTTCGCGCTCGGCCCGCAGCGTCGCGTACCGGAAGTCGTCCAGCATCCACAGCGCGAACGACGCGCGCCCGCTCGCGTCGGTCCTGCGCTCGTGCTCGAAGCGCACGCCGCCGTTCCAGGACGCATGCCCCGGGAACGACTCGAAGGGGCTGTCGAGGCGCGCGAAGCCCTCGAACCGGACGGTCGCATCCCGCGCGGGTGCTCCTTCCTCGTCGGTGACGAAGACGTCCAGGATCCGGGGCGGCGGGTCGAGCACGATCCGGCGGTTCTCGCGAGAGTCCGCGGCCTCCCCGCCGGACGGCTCCAGCAACCCGTCGACCGGCTGCGTCTGGCCCGCAGGGAGCCAGCGCGCCCGGAACGGCCCGTCTCCGGTCGGGTCGTGCCGGTAGCGGAGCGGCGCCTTCGAGGTCGTGAGCCGGAACACGCCTCGCTCGTCGGTTGTCACGGCGATCTCGTCGACGTCACCGCTCGGGAGCGTCAGGAGGAGCCGCAGGCCGGCGAGAGCTCGACCGGACCCGTCCACGACCTCGATCTCCTCGGAGTCCTCCTCCGGAGCGGCTCCGTGCGCGAGCCGCGGAACCGATCGTCCATCGCGCGCGGGGAGTCGCGCGCTCGTACTCGGCGTCCGATCGTGAGGCCGGGCGGGCGCGGCGGTCTGCTTCGTGCGTTCGTCGGGTCGCCCGGACAAGGTGCCCAGGAGCCAGAGGAGTGCGGCCGCACCCAAGAGCCCCACGGTCCACGAGCGTCCACGCCGCTGCCTCACGCGATCGATTGTCCTCCCGTCACGACCAGGACGCAAAAGGCACCCTTCCTCCCGCCGACCGACCTCGTGCGCGCTAGGATCACGCGCTCGAGCCCTCTTCTGCTACCCCCGACTCTTTCATGCAGCTCGGCTTCGTCATCGATCATTCGCGGTGCATCGGCTGTCACGCCTGCACCGTGGCCTGCAAGTCCGAGAACGACGTGCCGGTCGGCGACTTCCGCACGTGGGTCAAGTACACGGAGGAGGGCGAGTTTCCGCAGGTGAAACGGTCCTTCGCCGTCCTGCGCTGCAACCAGTGCACCTCGGCGCCCTGCGTGACGATCTGTCCGACGAGCGCGCTGGAGAAGCGGCCCGACGGCATCGTCGACGTGAACCCGGCGGCCTGCATCGGTTGCAAGAGCTGCATGCACGGCTGCCCGTACGACGCGCTCTACATCGGGCACGAGGGAACCGCGGAAAAGTGCCACTTCTGCGCGCACCGCACGGAGCGCGGACTCGCGCCCGCCTGCGCCGTGGTCTGCCCCACGGAGGCGATCCTCCCCGGCGACTTCGACGATCCCGAGAGCGTCGTGTCGCGCATGAAGCGCGAGTTCGATCTCGACGCGCGCAAGCCCGAGGCGGGTACCGGCCCCAACGTGTTCTATCGCGAGGCCGCGCGCCCCGGCATCGACCCGAACGCCGTCAACGGGTCCATCGGGTCCGGCGGCCAGATCTGGGCCGATCAGCACCCGCGCCTCGACGCCGCGTCGGAGATGTTCGACGCGATGGAGTCCAAGGCGCGCGCCCGCACCACCTACAACGTCGCGCACCCGGCCCTGTGGGGCGGGAAGATCACGGCCTACCTCTTCACGAAGTCGGTCGCCGCGGGCGTCTTCCTGGCAGCGGCCGTCGCGGGCCTGCTGCCCGCCGGCCCGCTCGCGGAGGGCACCGGCTTCCTGGAGAAGGTCGGTCTGCCGGCGGTCGGGCTGCTCTTCCTGACGATCACCTCGCTCCTGCTGGTCTTCGACCTCAAGCGGCCGGAGCGCTTCCTCTACATCCTGCTGCGGCCGAACTTCAGCTCCTGGCTCGTGCGCGGGACCTACTTCCTGATCGGCTACGGCGTGCTCCTGACGGCCTGGGCCGGGCTGCGGCTCGCGGGCGTCGACCTGGGGCACGTCGGGCACTGGGGGCTGCTCGCCGCGACCGCGATCCTCGGCGCCTTCGCGGCCTGCTACACCGGCTGGCTCTTCGGGCAGGCGAAGGGGCGCGTGCTGTGGATGCGTCGTGGTCTCTGGGCTCACCTGATCGTGCAGGCCCTCGTCGCCGGCTCCGCGGTGCTGCTGCTGGTCGGACCCTGGATCGGGTTCGGTGGAGAAGCCACGAGCGCACTGTCGCGCGTGCTGGTCGCCTGGGTCGGGATCCACGGCCTGTTCACGCTGCTCGAGGGCCGCATGGCTCCGGCCAAGCGGGAAGAGGAGTACGAGCGCGTGCACAAGCTCGTGGTCGACGGTCCGTTCGCGCGTCGTCACTGGCTGGTCGGCGTCGGGCTCGGCATCGTGCTCCCGCTGCTCCTGCTCGCGCTGCCCGAGAGCGACTTCGACACGCCGCTCGCGATGGTCGCCGCGCTGTGCGCGCTGATCGGCCTGTACTCCGAAGAAGACCTCCTGGTGCGCGCGGGACAAGCGCTGCCGATCAGCTAGGGCGCCATGAGCAACAACGAGTCGAACACCTCCTCTCGCCCGTCCCCCTGGGAGCTGTCGGTCGGCCCGCCGCCGGAGAAGTGGGACGACTGGGCCGAGCTCGATCCCGCCGCCTGGCCGGAGCGCAAGCAGCGACACTACCGCTGCATTCCGACGATCTGCTTCAACTGCGAGTCCGCCTGCGGCCTGCTCGCGTTCGTCGACAAGGAGTCCGGCGAGATCCAGAAGTTCGAGGGGAACCCGGTGCACCCCGGCTCGCGCGGCCGTACGTGCGCGAAAGGCCCCGCGACCATCAACCAGGTCCAGGACAGCGAGCGCATCCTCACGCCTCTCAAGCGCGTGGGTCCGCGCGGCTCCGGGGAGTTCGAGGCCGTGAGCTGGGACGAGGCGCTCGCCGACATCGGCGGTCGCATCCGCAAGGCGATCCAGGAGGACCGCAAGGGCGAGGTCGTCTACCACGTCGGCCGTCCCGGAGAAGACCACTTCGTGCTGCGGATGCTCCAGGCCTGGGGCGTCGACGGGCACAACTCGCACACCAACGTCTGCAGCGCGGGGGCGCGACTCGGCTACACCCTGTGGTTCGGGGCGGATCGTCCGTCGCCGGACTACTCGCAGACGAAGTTCATGCTGCTGCTCTCCGCGCACCTGGAGACGGGGCACTACTTCAACCCGCACGCGCAGCGGATCATCTCCGCGAAGGAGAGCGGGGCACGGCTGGCCGTCATCGACACGCGGCTCTCGAACACCGCGACGCACGCGAACCACTGGGTCTCGACCTGGCCCGGATCCGAGGCCGCCCTTCTCCTCGGGATCGCGCGCGAGCTGCTCGAGCGCGACGCGATCGACCACGCGTTCGTCGAGCGCTGGACGAACTGGAAGGAGTGGCTCGAGGTGATCGCGCCGGGCGAGCCGGCGGAGTTCGACCGCTTCGTCGCCAAGCTGCGCGAGCTCTACGCGAGCTACACGCCCGAGTACGTCGCCGACGAGTGCAAGGTCCCGCTCGACACCGTGCAGAAGCTCGCGGACGAGATCGCCGCAGCCGGCAGCCAGTTCTCGAGCCACCTGTGGCGGAACTCCGCCGCGGGGAACAAGGGCGGCTGGCAGACGGCGCGAGCGCTGCTGCTCCTGCACGTGTTGACCGGCAGCGTCGGCACGCCCGGCGGCCTGAACCCCAACGGCTGGGACAAGTTCGTTCCGAAGCCGCCGCTCGATCCGCCGCCGATCCGCGAGTGGAACGAACGACACTGGCCGAAGGAGTGGCCGTTCGCGCACTACGAGATGAGCTTCCTGCTCCCGCATCTCCTGCGTGACCAGGACGCGAAGATCGACGTCTACTTCACGCGCGTCTACAA
>CAZDYS010000382.1:0-4306 GCA_964509445.1 uncultured Planctomycetaceae bacterium | reverse complement strand
GGCCTCGGCGAGCCGCGCGGCGCGCGCCAGGAGCGCCGCCTGCGCAGGCGTGGACCCGAACGCGAGGTCGAGCGTGCACCAGGTGGCCCAGCGCGGACCGTCGGCCTCCGCGTCCGGCTCCAGCACCGCGCGCCACAGTCCGCTCGCACGCGGGTCCTCGTGGGTCGCGAGGTCGTGCACGAGCTCCTCGGGGTGAACGTCCAAGAGCCACAGCTGGAGCTGTCCATCCGTCGCGATGCGACGCACCAGGAGCTCGAGCGAGCACCAGCTGCGCTCGAGCGCGCGCAGCTCGCCGGAGCCGAGCACGCGACGGAGCTCCTCGCTCGCCGAGGCGTCGACGCCGGCGAGGAGCTCCTCCTGGCCCGGCGTCTTCGGGATGCGCGGGATCACCAGGTCGCGAATCCACTGGTCGACGAGCGCGGCTCCGCTCGTGGGCGACGTCGCGTGCGTCTGGTCCAGGGCCGCGTCCAGCAGGCCGAGCTCCGCGACGTTCGGCGTCTCCGCGGGCGTCTCGTCGGGGTCGTCGCTCTCCGCGGCCGCGCCCTGGCCGAGTTCGGCCGCCGCCTCCGCGAAGGTCTGCGGGTTCTCCAGCCGTCGCCGCAGCGCACGCAGCTTTTCGAAGGCCGACAGGGACTCGTAGAGACGGTCCGGGTGCAGGTCCTCCAGGGAGCGCGGGGCGATCTCCTCGATCCGCTCGCCGCCCTCGACGGGAAACCGCACGCGGGCCTCGAGCGACGCGAGGACCGACTCCAGGTCGTCGCGATCCACGCGGACCGGTCGGCGCTCCGCGAGCGGACCGCGTTCCTGTGGCCTGCGCCCCGAAGCGTTGGTGAGGACCAGGAGGCGGAATGGCCCACGTGCGTTCCGGGGGGCGGAAGGGGCTCGTTCCCCGGAGAGGTCCGTGGCCATGCGGAAGTGATCGGTTCGACTCATCCTTGTCTCCTTCTCCTTCTCCGCCGGCCGGAGGTGGCCCGCGACGATCGCACCGGCGGAGAATAGCGTGTGGCGCCCGCCGACTCTCGTCGTTGCCGGCGCTGTGGAACGGACGCTGGCGGAAGCGCCCACGTGGGCGGGGAGCGCTGCCTCCGGGGCCGTTCCCCCGTGCTGCCTTGCGGATCGGAAGGACCCGATCTACGCTCGCACGGAGCGCGGGGAGAGGCCGCGGATGTACGTCCTCGGGACCGGCATCGGTTCGGGGGAGAGGCTGCCAGCGGAGAGTCAGACATGAGCACCCGTGCCGAGAGGGTGAAGGAGATCCTGCGCGGCTTCCTGAGCCTGGATCCCGAGGAGCGTCAGAAGGAGGAGCCCGAGCTCCTCGAGCGTCATCCGGACATGAGCGAGCTCCTCTCGCGGCTGTTGCCCCTCGTGCGCACGAAGACGCCGGCGGCGATGGAGGACACGATCGACCGCATGATCGCGGACGTCACGCTGCAGCTCGGCGGCGAGCAGACGATGGCGTCCCCCGAGCCCTCCCTGCCCTCGGACACGCTGGTCCCCCCGCGGGCTTCCGAGAGCCCCTCCGCTCCGGTCACGCCGCCTCCGGCTCCCGCGCCGCGCGCCGAGGAGCCGGTCGCGCCGCCGATCCCCGTGGACGACGCGGCTGCGCTGTTCGACGGGCGCTACGCGGTGCTGCGAACGATCGGCGCCGGCGGGTTCGGCCGCGTCGACCTCGTCGAGGACATGCTGCACCCGGGAGAGAAGCTCGCGCTCAAGGTGATCCTCCCGCAGTACAACGACCGCGACGAGTTCGAAGGTCGCTTCCGCAACGAGATCACGACGATGCGTGCGCTGCAGCACGAGGGCATCCCGCAGATCTTCAACGACGGACGCACCGGCGCCGGCGAGTTCTACTTCACCATGGAGTTCGTCGAGGGCGTCGAGCTCGAGGAGGTGCTCGAGCGGGAGGGCGCGCTCGCTCCGGACCGCATCGTGCGGCTGGTCCGTCAGCTGACGGGTATCCTCGACTACGCGCACTCCAAGGGCGTCGTCCACCGGGACCTCAAGCCCGGCAACATCATCCTGATCGACGGCGGCTCGCCGGACGAGCGCGTCAAGATCCTCGACTTCGGCATCGCGAAGATCCTCCGCAAGGAGGGCGCGCTCAGCCACGCGAAGACGATGGACACGATGGGGGCGATGGGCACGCCGCACTACATGGCGCCCGAGCAGGTCCGCGGTCAGGACGTGGACGAGGGCGCCGACTACTACGCGCTGGGCGTCCTGATCTACCGCATGGTCTCGAGCCGCTACCCGTTCAAAGGGAAGACGGCGATGGAGATCGCGACCGCGCGCATCGAGAAGGACCCCGAGCCGCTCGAGGTGAAGGACACGCCGGCGGAGCTCACGGAGCTGATCCAGGCCCTGCTGGTGCGCGACAAGGAGAAGCGTGCCGGCGCGGAGGAGGTCTCCGAGCTCCTGCAGGAGGTCCGCGCGGGACAGCGCAGCAACCAGAAGCTCGGGCAGCGCCTGCTCTTGGCCACGGGCGTGCTCGCGGCCGCGGCGGTATTGCTGCTCCTGCAGCCCTGGAAGGGGTGGGGAGCGGACGAGCCGGCGAAGGGCGCGCGCGGGAACGGAGGGCGCCCGGCGTCGGGCGAGCCCGAGACGACGCGGCAGCGCACCCAGGTCACGGAGGCCGTCCAGGGGCTTCCGAGCATCGCGGCCGGCATCCCCGCCAGCACCGTCCTGGTGACCGACGCGCTCGAGCTGGACCTCCAGCTCGAGAACTTCGACGAGGGAGAGCTCCGCGCGCGCTTCGACGGAGGCGAAGAGGCCGTCCCCGTGAGCGCTGGCCGCGCGAGCGTGCGCCTGCGACCGCAGGCGGGTACGGGAGACCTCGAGCTGTTCGTCCGGCGCGACGGGGACGACTACGAGCTCGCGTCGATTCCCTACCTCGTGGACCGCATGCCCCCGGTGCTGACGCTCGAGGAGCTGCCCGGGCGCGCCGGAACCAAGGAGGGCCGCCCCGTGCGGTTCGTGACCGACCCGGCCGCGCGCCTGCGCGGAACGGCGACCGACGACCAGCTCGCGGATCCGCAGTTCACCGTCGGCGGAGAGGCCCAGGAGCTCGGACCGGGCGGCGACTTCTCGCTGACGCTCTTCGACGCCGTGGGGGACGAGGTGCTCGAGCGCTCCGTCTCCCTGGTGGCCACGGACCGCGCCGGCGGGAAGGCGACGGAGGAGCTCACCTTCGTGTTCGACCCGACCGCGCCGACCCTCGCCGTGCGCGAGGCCGGGACCACGGGCTGGGCGACCGACGCGGTGATCCCGGTACCGGGCGGAGGCGCCGTCCGGCTCGAGACGCGGGTCGACGACGAGCACCTCGCCGAGGCGTTCTGGACGGGTCCCGACGGCGAACGTCAGACGATCGACGGGAACGCGCTGGAGCTGCGTCTCCCGACCGGCGTCGAGGAAGCCAGCTACCGGCTGGCGGCCACGGACCAGGCCGGGAACCAGAGCGAGATCACCTGGACGCTCGAGCTCCGGCTGGATCTCGAGGAGCTCCTGGTCGACGCGCGTCCCGTCGCCGCATCCGCGACCGTGCGCACGACCTCGGGCCGCCTGCGCGTCGCCGGGGCGCTGAACCGCAGCGCCGACGAGCTGACGCTGCGCGTGGAGGAGGCCGGCATCGAGGAGGCGCTGGCGCTCGACGGCAATCGCTTCGAGGCGGACGTCCGGCTGCCGGAGCCCGGTCTCTACACGCTCCGGCTCGCGCCGCTCGAGGAGAGCTGGACGCTCGAGTACGCCGCGCCCCAGGCGCCCGCCGGGACGACCGCGCGGGCCGAGGCCGGCACCTTCGACTGGGAGGGCGCCTCGTATCCGCGCGCGGTGCGACACGACGCGACCGGCGCGACCTTCCTCTTGATCGAGCCCGCCGAGGACAGCTACGCGGTCGGAGAGCGCACGGTCACCGCGACCGCGCCCTACTACCTCTCGGAGACCGAGATCACCTGGGGCGAGTTGCGCGCGCTGGGACCGGTCGAGCGCGACCGCGAGCCGCGCGGCTGGTTCTCCAGCGAGGCGGAGGCGCGCGATCACCCGGTGGTGAAGCTGACCTTCGCCGAGGCCGAGGCGCACGCCGCGGCCTTCGGCGGCCGTCTCCCGACGGCGGACGAGTGGCTGCACGCCGCGGCCGGCACACAGGCGCCGGCCTATCCCTGGGGATCGAGCTGGAACGGACAGGCGCACGCCGAGGCGGACGAGACGGTCCAGGTCCGCCTGCGTCCGAAGGACGTGTCCTGGAGCGGGCTCATCGGGACGGCCGGCAATGCGGCCGAGCCCCCTCTAGGTAACTTTCTTTAATTTAATA
>CAZDYS010000381.1:2590-4315 GCA_964509445.1 uncultured Planctomycetaceae bacterium | reverse complement strand
GATGTGGGCGTGCGCGAGCGTGGCCGCCGCCTTCGCCTCGCGCCGGAAGCGCTCGAGCGCCTGCCCCTGCCCGATCTTCGCGAGCGGCAGGATCTTCACCGCCACCGAGCGGTCCAGCCGCAGCTGGTCGGCCCGATAGACGACGCCCATGCCTCCGCGACCGATCTCCTCACGCAGCACGAAGTCGCCGACGCGCGCCCCGGCGAGGCCTCCCCCGAACAGGACGTCCGCCGCCGGCGTGCCGGAGGCCTCCTGGGGCGGCGTCACGAACTCGTCCGGGGGATCCGCCGCCAGGAGACGGCGCACGTGCTCGACGATCTCCGGCTGTTCGGCCTCCTCGGCCTCCAGCAGCGCGCGACGCTCGGCTTCCGCGAGACCGCGTGCGCGCTCGAAGAGCTCGACGATCCGCTCCCACTCCTGCGGCGTCATCGAACCTGATCGAACAGCCAGGCGCGCGTCACGGCCCAGCGCCGCTCGAGCGTGCGCTTCTTGACGCCGAGGATGCGCGCGATCTCGTCCATCCCCTGCCCCGCGAAGAAGCGCAGCTCCAGGGCACGCGCCATCTGCACGTCGAAGCTCTCCAGCTCCTCGAGCGCCTCGTTCAGGGCCTCGATGTCGCCCGAGCGGTCGAAGTACTCGATGACCACGGAGTCGAGCGGTTCACGCTGCGCGGAGCCGGAGCGCTTCACCGCTCCCTTGCGGCGCGCGTAGTCGACCAGCACCTGCCGCATCGCGCGCGCGGCCGTCGTCAGGAAGTGGTCCTCGTCCTTGTAGCCGGCCTCGCCCTGACGGCCGAGCCGCAGGTAGACCTCGTTGACCAGGGCGGTCGGCTGCAGCGTGTGTCCCTGCGGCTGACCGGCCATGCGCTTCTCCGCCATGCGGTAGAGCGAGCTGTACAGCTCCTCGAACCGATCGGGGCCCGGAGACGCCGGTCCCTGCGGCCCGTCCCCTGGACGCGCGTTCGTCTCTCTGTCCCCCATGACCGACCGATCGTAGGCACGGTTCCGGAGAACGACAACGGGCCCCGCGCTCGGAGCGAGCGAGGCGGAAACATGTGCCGGGTGGAGCACCACGAGAGCGGAGCACGCACACGCACTCCCCTCTCCGCCAGGTTTCCCCGGATTCCTCCGGGGCCGGGTCGGGCGGAGCGCGAGACGGCGCGCACCGCCCGCGACTTCACTCCTCGTCCTCGAGCACGATCACCAGCGGAGCCCCGAACGGGTCCACGCCGGTCAGGGACTGCGACGCCAGCGGGCGCGTGGCGTGGTCCGGCCGCAGGTCGGTGGAGTGCACCTCGATGCGATAGGTCCCCAGCGCGAAGCCCCCGGCCTCGAAACGACCGTCCTCTCCGGTGAAGAGCTGCGCCATGCGCCCCTCCGCCGGCGGCTCGGGGAACAGGGTGACGACGATGCCCGAAACCGGATCACCGTTCTCGTCCTGCACCGTGCCCTCGATGCTCCAGCCCGCGTCGAGCACGATCTCGACGCCCTTGACGTCGACGCCTGCATCGACGCGAACGGGCTCGGAGCGCAGGAACGTCTGCCCGCTGGGCCCGGCGCCGAGCGTGTACGAGCCCGGCGCGAGGTCGCCGAAGCTGAAGCGCCCCTCGGAGTCGGTGCGGCCCTCCCGCTCGTTCACGTAGCCGTCCGCGACCGTGTCGGGCAGCGTCCCGGAGAGGGCGAACCGCTCGGCGTAGGTCCCGGTCAGGTGGATCTCGATGTTCGT
>CAZDYS010000381.1:0-2490 GCA_964509445.1 uncultured Planctomycetaceae bacterium | reverse complement strand
GCAGCGGGCGCGGGAACTCGAAGGCGCACGTCCCGAAGCCCTTCGCGACGACGAAGAGGCAGTGCGCGAGGTCGGGTTCGAGACCGTCGATGACGAACGCGCCGGCGTCGTCCGTCGTGGTTGAGCGCCAGCCCGTGGAGTCCTGCGCCGCGACGACGTAGGCGCCGGCGACCGGCTCTCCGTCCGGGCCCACGATGCGTCCCTCCGCTCCGACCGACGGGCGCAGCCCGATGTCCGCCGTCATGTGATCCGTGAACGTCCGCGGCAGCGCGACCTGCCCCTGCCCGTAGCCCGGAGCGCGCGCGAACACCGCGTAGATGCCGAAGCTCGCGAACCCGCGCATCTCGTAGTTCCCCTGCGCGTCCGTGCGGACCGTCTTGCTGAAGGTGTAGCCCTCTCCCACCTCGGCCCCCTCGATCGGCTCGCCGGTCGTCAGGTCGACCACGCGACCCGTGATGGTCGGACCCGGCTCGACGGTGAACACCTCCTCGCGCGTCTCGCCGGAGGTCAGCGTGACGCGTTGCCCCCAGAGCATGGAGTCCTCGGGGGGGAAGACGGTGAGCTGCACGTCTCCCGCCTCCAGGTCCTCGAACAGGAACCTGCCGGCCTCGTCCGTGCGTCCCTCGAAGGCGGGCAGGCGACTCGGCATCCAGAAGGCCTCGATCCGCGCGCCGGGAACCGCGCTTCCGTCGAGGCGCTGCACCGAACCCGTGAAGGTGGCCGGCGGCACGAGCTCCAGCTCGACCTCCTCTCCCGCGTAGGCGCTCTGCGCCGGGGAGCGCCCGGTGCCGGCGAGCGCGGCCTCGACGTCGTAGGGCGTCCCGCGAGCAACCTCGAACGCGAACGAGCCGTCGTCCTCGGAGGTGACCTGGTCCACGGGTCGTCCTTCCCGACCCCGCTCGTTGTCGAGCACGGTGAACACCCGCAGCGGATCCCGGCGCAGGGCCACCGTCGCACCCGCGACCGGCTCGCCCTGGCCGTCCACGACGCGACCGCGCAGGAGCTGCTCCGGCGGGACGGGCACGACTTCGGCCGGACTCGTCGCCGGCGCGACCGCCAGCTCACGATCCTCCAGGGCGAGAGCCGGAGCAGTCGTCCCCTCGCTCGCCACGCTCGGAGCGGCCAGGGCCTCGCGCTCGATCGAAGGACGCGAGGGAGCCTCCCGCTCGGGCGTGGGCGCCCCACCGCGAAGCGCGACCAGCGACAGAACCGCCACGGCCGCGGAGGCGACCCCTACCCAAACCCCTTTCGTTCCCATCGTGAGTCCTCCCAAGGTGGCGGCCGAGAGCCAGGGCTTCCGCCCACCGAGACCTAGGATCCAGAGCATCCCGAACCCCCGCAGGTGCTCGTGACGCTCCAGATCCTCGCGGAGCAGCGCCACGCCGCGCGAGACGCGCTTGCGAGCCGCGGCGTTCGTGACTCCCAACCTCCGCGCGAGCGCGCGGTAGGAGAGTCCCTGCTGGTACCGCAGCACGAGGGCGGTTCGATAGGGCTCGCGCAGCTGCAGCAGACGACTCGACAGTCGCTCCTGCAGCCGCACGGCCTCGAGCTCGTCCTCGGTCGCGCCCCCACCGGGTTCGCGCGACGCACGCTGCTCGTGGAACCGCCTCAGCTCGTTCGCGCGATGTCGCCGGCGAGCGAAGTTCGCCGCGACCGTCGCCAGCCAGGCACGCAGGCCCCGCTGGGTGCGGGGCTTGCGGTCGCCCTCTTCGAGCGCGGCGACCAGGGTGTCCTGGACGACGTCTTCGGCCGCATCCGCGTCGCGCACGATGCTGCGCGCCAGGGAGCGCAGCCAGTCGGCCTCCGCGAAGAGCAGCTCCGGATCGAGCGAACGAGTGAGGTCTGCCATGGTTCCGAGGGGAGGATCCTCGGGCGCTCCGATTGTGACCGGAAAACGCGAGAACCAGGGCGACCGTCGTTCGAGAGCGCTCCGGGAGACCCCGAAACGCAGCGAACGCGCGTCCCCGGGCCGAGCCACGGGAGCGCGCGTTCGCGAGGGGTCGGACGGAGGATCAGGCCTCGACCGACTCGGGCTTGTAGCTCTTCTGCTCCTCGACCGGGATGTAGTCCTCGAGGTGCGCGAGGCCCTCGGCCTCCTTGATCAGGTTGCGCGCGATGACCATGCGCTGCACCTGGTTCGTGCCCTCGTAGATCTGGAGGATCTTCGCGTCGCGGAAGAACTTGGCGATCGGGTAGTCCTCCATGAAGCCGTAGCCGCCGAAGACCTGCACGGCGTCGGTGGCGACGTTCATGGCGGTGTCGGTCGCCATGCACTTGCCCATCGCGGCCATCTTGGTGACGTTCTTCGCGCCGGCGTCGATGTTCGCGGCGGACGCGTAGACCAGCCAGCGGGCGGCTTCGGTGTGGATCGCCATGTCGGCGAGCATCTTCTGCACCATCTGGAAGCTCGAGATCGGTGCGCCGAACTGCTTGCGGCGGTTCGCGTAGACCAGGGCCAGGTCGAGCGCTCCTTGGGCGGCGCCGACCGCC
>CAZDYS010000380.1:0-4344 GCA_964509445.1 uncultured Planctomycetaceae bacterium | reverse complement strand
GCGTGCACGTCGTGGACCAGGTCTTCGAGCCGCTCGAAGAAGTCCTGCGGCAGCTCCTCGGCCGCCCACAGCGGCACGCCCTCGATCCAGCTGCGCAGGAGCACGTCGCCGGTCCGCGGCGCGCGACCGTCGAGAGAGGCGGCGCGCACGTAGTCCGGCCGGTCCAGGAGGACCGGGAGCGAGCCCGCGAGTCGCGGTTCGTCCTCGCACGCGGTGGCCAGGCGCGCGAGCGCGCGACGCTCCCGGGCGAGCAGGATGCGCGCGACGAGCCTCGAACCGGGAACGCGCCCGCCGCAGGCCACGCGGCGCACGCACGGCCCGTCGGGACCGTCCATCCACTCGACGCGTCCGAGCGCGTCGCGCTTGAGCTCGCGCACGACTTGCGGGTCCTTCAAGAGGCGCCTATTCTCCGCCGCCATGGGCTCGAATCCAGCCTCAGCCGAGCACGAGGAACCGGTACCGGGTCTCAGCGACGCCGCGGACGCCATCGCGCGCCGGAGTCGCGCCGCGCGCCTGCGCCGCGGGCTCCTGGTCTCCGTGTTCACCCTGGCGGCCCTCAGCGTCGTGTTCGAGGTCGGCCTGCGGGCGACCTCCTTCCGCCGCCGTACCTTCGAGGCGACCGTCAACAAGACCATTCGCCGCTGGGTCGAGCTGACGACCGCCGGGATCTTCGAGGAGCTGGACGACCCCGTCCGCCGCTACCGCATGCGACCCGGTGCCGAGGTCTCGATCGACGGCTGGTCGTTCCGGGTGACGCGGCACGGGACCCGTGGTGAGGACTTCCCGCTCGAGAAGCCGCCCGGCGAGAAGCGCATCCTGGCCCTCGGCGACTCCTACTGCTTCGGCATGTGGTGCGATGACGATCGCACCCTCGTCGGACACCTGGCGCGCCTCGCGAACGAGCGCGAGGAGGAGCGTGGCTCGACGACCACCTGGCGCGCGGTCAACCTCGGCGTGCCGGGCTACCACACGACCCAGCAGGTGCGCGCCTTCGAGCAGGACGGGCTGCCGCTCGACCCGGACGTCGTGGTGGTCTACTTCAACACCAACGACATCGAGCGCGAGGGCTTCTTCTACGACGAGGAGCTCGGGGTGCTGCGGCGCGACTTCCTGCCGCTGCCGACCGGACTGCGACGCGTGCTGTGGAACAGCCACCTGTACGGCTGGATCGTCCTCCAGCACCGGCGCCTGGTCGACGCGGGGCCCGCTCCCCACATGGACCCCGCCGTCCCCTACGCGTTCGTGCGCGAAGACAACCAGAGCGCGACCCGTGCGGCGCTCGAGCGCCTGCGCGACCTGTGTCGCGAGCGGGACGTCGAGCTGTTCTTCGTGCACATGCCCCACCTCACCTGGCAGGGCTCGATCCAGAGCCCGGACTGGGAGATGTTGCCGCTCCATCGCTGGGCCGAGGACGTGCGCGCGGACCTCGGGATCCCGGGCGTCGACCTCCTGGGGCTGATGCGCGGCTGGAGCGACGGCGTCGACCGTACGGGAGAGCCGGAACCCGGCACGCCGCGCGACTTCCTGCTGGACACCTACGTCGCGGACGAACGCATCGAGGCCGCGGTGACCTGGGCGCGCGAGGAGGCCACCGCGCGCGGCCTCGCCTGGGAGGAGCTCGACTACGCCGCGAAGTTCGAGCTGTTCGGCGGCTACCCCGGCGAGATCCCGGCCGTCCCGGACTTCCACCTCGACGGCGAGGGCTACGGGCACCTCGCGCGCGTGAGCTACGCGGCGCTGTCGGCCCAGGGGCTCCTGCCGTGATCGAGGTTCGCGGACTCACGCGCCGCTTCGGCGACTTCACCGCGGTCCATCCGTTCGAGCTGACCGTCGAACCGGGACGCATCACCGGCCTCCTGGGACCGAACGGGTCCGGGAAGAGCACGCTGATGCGCATGATGCTCGGGCTGGTGCGCCCGGACGCGGGCTCCTGTCGCATCGCGGACGTCCCGCTCGCGGGGGACGGCACGGCGATTCGCCAGGTCGCGACCTACGCGCCCGGCGAGCTCGCGGTGTATCGCGAGATGACCGCTTACCAGCAGCTGGCCTGGCTCCTGCGCAAGCGCGACGAGGGAGCGCTCCCGCGCGCGGTCCGCATGCTCGAGGACCTGGGCCTCCCGCTGGAGCGACGCGTACACGGCTACAGCCACGGGATGAAGCGCGTCCTGTTCCTCGCCGCGGCGCTCGCGCCGGACGTCCCGGTGCGCGTGCTCGACGAGCCGACGGAAGGGCTCGACCCCAGCCGGCGTGGTGAGGTCCTCGAGCTCCTGCGCGAGGAAGCGTCCCGCGGCACGACGATCCTGCTCTCGTCCCACCATCTGGGCGAGGTCGACCTCGCCTGCGACCGCGTGCTGTTCCTGCGCGACGGCACGCTGCTGGACGAGACGCAGGCGAACGAGCTGCGCGCGCGCTTCCAGAACGCGCTCCGCATGGAGTGGACCGAACCGGTCGAGGAGGCCCCGCTGGCGGAGGCGCTGGCCGGCCTGGGCGAGCTGCGCGTGCACGAGAACCAGGCCGTGCTGTTCCTCGAGGAGCCGGATCCGCGCACCGCGCTGGCGGCCTTCGCGAGGGCGCAGGAGCTCCCGGCACCGCGCCAGCTGGGCTACGGACAGCTGCGGCTCTCCGAGCTGTACCGCGAGCTCTACGGGAGAGAGGGCGTATGAGCTACCGACGCCACGTCCCCTACCTGTGGTTCTACGCGCTCGGGTACTTCGTGATCCTCGAGGCCATGCTGGTCGCTGCGGTCCTCTACTGGCCGGAGTTCGACCAGAACCGCGGCGCGATCCGCGTGCTCATGAGCTCGATCCCCGCCGCGAGCGAGATCCTCGACCAGATGGAGAGCGCGGGCTCCTACGGCTACGTGGCCATGCAGCACTTCTTCAAGGGCTGCAACACGCTGGGATCCGCCGGCGCGATCCTGTTCGCCTCCGGGGCGATCGCCGGCGAGGCCCACCGCGGGACGCTGGAGATCCTGCTCGCGCGGCCGATCCCGCGCTGGCGCACGCTGCTCGAGCGCTACCTGGCCGGGTTCGCCGCCTTCGCGGTCCCGATCGTCGTCAGCTCGCTGACCATCCCGTGGCTCTGCACGTTCGTCGACACCGAGATCGCGCTCTCGACGGTGCTCCTCGGATCCCTGCACGAGGTGGCGTTCCTCTCCGTCGTGCACGCGGTGACGTTCTTCCTCTCCGTGCGCGGGGACAACCCGATCCGCATCGCGCTCACGGTGATCTTCGGCGCGCTCTTGTCCTTCGCGCTCTACTTCGTGAAGACCGTCTCGAGCTACTCGCCCTTCCGCCTGACGGACGTGGACGAGTTCCTGCGCATCAAGGACACACAGACGCTCGACCCGACGCGGGTCGTCCCGCTGCTGGCGATCACCCTCTGCTTCTACGTCGCGGCGCACCGCTCGTTCCAGCGCCGGTTGCCCTGAGGGCGAGCACGGGCAGCGACGCCCTCAGAACCAGCGCGCGAGCTGGGCGCGCAGCACCCACCCGGACGCGCTCCCCTTCTGGTAGCGCGCGGCGTTCCGCGCGAGGGTCGCCACCTCGTCGAAGGCAGCCGCCGCCTCGTCCTTCTCCCCCAGCGCCTTGTGCGCGCGACCGCGCAGGTAGGCGCTCTCCGGCGAGGGTCCGTGGTTTCGCTCGACCGAGGCGAGACGTGCGAGCGCGGCGTCGGGCTGGTCGTCCCGGAGGAGCACCGTGGCGAGGCTGCGCGCCGCGTTGCCGTAGGCGTACTCCTCGTCCAGCTCGAGACAGCGGGTCAGCGCCTCCACGGCGCCGGCGACGTCGCCCGTCTCGGCCAGCGCGGTCCCCAGGCGATAGTGCCACTCGGGGACGTCGGGCTCTCCCTGGACGGCGTCG
The DNA here is from genome assembly GCA_964509445.1 of uncultured Planctomycetaceae bacterium. Classification (GTDB taxonomy): domain Bacteria; phylum Planctomycetota; class UBA1135; order UBA1135; genus CAZDYS01. Next base: position 484 of record CAZDYS010000380.1, on the reverse strand, counting down.
CGGAGGGGCTCGATCGCGCGCCGGGCGCGCCCCTGCTGCAGCAGCAGCGAGCCCAGCTTGCCGCGCGTGTGCGGACTCTCCACCGCCTCGAGGCGACGGACCTCCGCCGCGTGACGCCGCACGCGGACCGCCCGCTCGCCGTAGCGCGTGAACGCGAGCGAGAGCAGGATCGCCGCGATCCAGACCCCGAGGAAGCCCGTCCGGGCGAACAGCGGCCCGATCAGCGGCAGGTGACCGAGCACCCGCGCGAGCACGATCGCGAGCACGAAGAAACCGACGAGGCGCAGCACCCGAGGAGTGTAGCGGCTTGATCGACCGGCGCGGAAGCGGGTGCAATGCCTCCCGTGGCAGCGCGCTCCTCCTCCCCCGTCCTTCCGGACTCCGGGCGACCGGACCCCGCTCCCCTCGACCGCGAGCCCACCGGGCCGACGCCGCGCGCGGCCGTGCGTCGCGAGCTCCTGCGCGCGCTCGGAGGAGCGGCCCT
>CAZDYS010000379.1:0-4361 GCA_964509445.1 uncultured Planctomycetaceae bacterium | reverse complement strand
CGCGAACCGCAAGACCACCTTCGACCCGGCGCTGCTCCAGCGGATCGAGAGCGAGCCGAGCCTGCGCACCTCCTCCGACGGAGGTTGGGGCAACCAGGCCGCGCTGCACGCCGTGCTCGCGAGCGAGGTCGAACGGAGGACCGGCAACGACGCGTTCCAGCTCCTCGGTCTCCTCTGCATCCAGGCCGACGACCTGGCGGCGGAGCACGGCTCCATCGGAGACGCCCTGTGCACCGTCGTGCGCTCGGGCGACCTCCTGCTGGAGGCGACCGACGGGACCTTCGTGGTCGTCGTCCACACGGCGAGCCCCTTCGGCCTGAAGACGCTCGCGGAGCGGCTACGGCGCGGGACCGCGAAGGCCAGCGGCAAGACCGTCACGATCGGAGGCCTGTGCCTCGGCAGCGTGCTCCGTCCGACGGACGGAGAGGCGCTCCACGCGGCCGCGATGCACCTCCTGCGCAAGGCGCGCTCGCGCGGACGCGATCACTGCCTCGTGCACGGCACGCCGTTCCAGGCGGCGGCTGCCTGAGCGCTAGTCGTCGAGGACGTCGAGCGAAACGCTCGCGCTGCGCCAGGTGCCGGTCGATCCGGTCGCTTCGAGCGTCAGGTTCAGCGCACCGGGTCCGGTGGTGAACAGCACCCAGTCGTCGCCACGACGCTCGACGTAGCCCTGCGCGGATCCCGTGACACGCCAGGAGAGGTGCGGTGTGCCGCCGGTTCGCTCCGAGACGTCCACGTCGATCACGAGCGGCTCCCCGGCGACCGCGCTGGACGCCGGCAGGCCCAGACGCTCGATCGTGGGCTTCGGACAGGCGATCTCGGCCTGCAGGGTCGGACGCCGCATCGCGTCGGCGTCGATGGCGCGTGCCAGGGCGCCGAGGTCGAGGTCCGGCGTCCGGCGCGGGTCGATGTTGAGCAGGCGAACGGACACGTTCCCGCGCACGAAGGCCACCCAGGAGAGCGTGGCGGGCGCGACGCCCGCCGGACCGACGAAGCTGGCCTCGCCGAGCGCGATGCCGCGCTGCTGGGCGGAGGGCGCCTGGCCGACCGTGCTGAGGCCACCGAGCCAGCGGACGAGCTCCTCGTGGGCTTCCTGGATCGTCTCGTGCACGCGCGCCTCGACCGCGAAGACCGGGGTCTCCTCCGGATCCCCGGCGGCGTGGAAGCGGCGCTCCAGCCGGCCCTGCTGCGCCTGCAGCGAGAGCCCGGTCCAGCCCGGGAGCTCGAGGGTGCCGAGGCGCAGTCCGTCACGACGCGTGCCGCGCGGCCACTCGGCGGCGCGGTAGGCCTGTCGAACGGCGGCGAGGTGGAAGCGCTCGAGACGGCCGTTGGAGGACACCTCGCCCTGGCGACCGGAGACGTCCCGGGAGCGCTGCGCCGTCGTCGTGACGGGCAGGCAGGCGAGCGCGAGCAGCGAGAAGGCGAGGAGGCGCGGTTGGATTCGCTTCATGGTCTCGAGTCCTAGTAGATGTTCGGAAGAGCCTCGAGGTCGCGCGAGACGTTGTCGTAGCTCGACAGCTGGTTGTAGCCGTCGACGCCGGACCAGCGTCGGTCGTGGTTCCAGCCGGGGAAACCCGGGGTACTGCCGGGGTCCTCGTCGCCGTCCAGCTGCATGCACGTGTCGGACACGTGCACGCCGTCGTCACGCGTGACGATGTGGTGGTACGAGAAGCCGTGCGCGCCGCCCCACAGGTCGGTCGTGTAGCCCTCGGTCCCGATCCCCCAGATCGCCTTCAGGTCCATCCCCCCGAGGCGCACGGGACGCATGTTCGGCACCCCCATCATCGCGAGCATCGTCGCCGTGGAGCCCATGTTGTCGGTGCAGTTGACGTACACGCCACGCGAGTGGTTGTGCAGCAGTCGCGAGAGCCCCATCTCCCAGGTGCCCCAGTCGAAGTAGTGCGTCGCGCCGCCGTCTCCACCGACCGGGTAGGCGTCGTAGAGCACGCCCTCGATCGCCTCCTCGATGGGTCCGGTCTGGCCGAAGAACCCCTTCACGTGGGACTCCACCAGGCCGGCGAAGGTGGAGGTGTCGATCTCGAGCAGCTCGGCCCAGGTGGCCTCGTAGTCGGCGACCTCGACCCAGGGACCGGCGTGACGCGCGTCGCGCACGCCCTCCCCGAAGATCGGCTTGCCGAGCGTGGTGTAGAAGCGCTGGCGCACCGTGAAGGAGCCCGGCACGTCGACCCAGGTCCCGCTGCGTCGCGACAGGAACTGCCAAGAGAAGCCGTGCTCGCGGTCCGTGCGCGTGACGCCGCGCGGGAGCGGCACGGTGTCGAACGTCACCTTCCCGCCGGGCGCGACGTCGCCGCTCGTCGCGACGGGGCGTCCGTCCACGGAGAGCTGCAGCCGCAGGCGCACGTCGGCGAGCGGGTAGCCGACTCCCTGAAGCTGACCGGCGCTGGTCGTGCTCGACGCGCCGAGGGTCACCTCGAGTCGCGGAGCGCAGCCCTGCAGGTAGGCGATCGGGTAGTTGTATTGGGCCGTGTCGTACTGCTCGTTCGTGACGACCGGCTGTGCGGTGCGGGCGTGCAGCCGCATGGCTCCGCGGGGCGTGCCGTCGTCGCGGTCGAGGTCGGAGACCTGTCCCGGCCGCGCGATGCACAGGTACTCGTGGATCGCCGGCGTCGCGTAGTAGGAGAAGCCGGTCCCGCGCTTGCGGAAGTAGACCATCTGCCACTCGTCGTCGACCTCGGCCGCGGTGTCCTGGGCCTCGATCTCCGTGATCCCGAGCCGCACCACGTGGAAGTCCGCGCGCTCCCCGGCGACGCTGCGGTCGAGCGCGACGAGGCGCGCCTCGTAGGTTCCGACGTCCGGGTAGGTTCCGTCCGCCAGCCGACCGTCCCAGGTGATCTCGTTCGCGTCGCCACCCGTCAGCGTGCCGGTCCAGGGCGTCGCGAGGCGCTTCTCCGCGTTCCAGATCTGCAGGGCGGCGGTCGTCGTGCGTCCGCCCAGGGGATCGAGCGCGGTCAGGCGCAGGGCGCCTCCCTCCAGCTTCGGATCGATCACCTCGGTGAGCGCCTCGATGCGCAGACCCAGGGGCTCTCCGAGGCTCGACTGGGCCGCGGGAACGGAGGACAGACAGGCGATCAGGGCGCAGAGCGCGAACGGTCGGTTGGACATGGGGACGTCTCCTTCCCCCGCATTCTAGCGGAGCGAGCGGGCCCCGTGCACCTAGACCAGCGCCGGTCCCGCGCCGACCCCCCGCGCGAGGATCCGTTTCCGCAGGGTGGCGTCCTGGAGCAGCCGCCGCGCCAGCAGGACGAGCTCCAGGTCCGCCTCCGGCGCCGGGAAGCCCTCGACGTTGCGGCCCGCCTGGCGCAGTCCGTCCAGATCTCCCATTCCACGGCGCGCGAGATCCTCCTCGGCGATGCGGAAGCCGTCGTTCGTCCGGGTCAGGACCTCGAGACGTTCGCGAGCCCTCGCGGCGGCGAAGAGGAAGCACCAGGAGGGCAGCGGCCCCCGCCCCACGCGCCCACGCAGCTGGTGCAGCTGCGCCAGGCCGAAGCGCTCCGCTCCCTCGATCACGATCACGGTCGCCTCGGGGACGTCGATCCCGACCTCCAGGACCGTGGTCCCGACGAGCACGCCCACCTCGCCGGAGCGGAAGCGCGCGAGGCGACCGGCGCGCTCCTCGGCCTCGAGGCGACCGTGGACGAGCGCGATGCCGTGACGCGCGAGCGGCGTGCGCCCGAGGTCGCGCGCCACGGCCTCCACCGTGGCGACCTCGCCCTCCTTCTCCTCGATGCGCGGGCACACCCAGTACACGCGCTCGCCCGCGCGGAGGCGCTCGTCCAGGAACCCGAGCATCGGCTCGCGCTTGTGTTCCGCGACCAGGTGCGTCGTGAGCTTCCCGCGCCCGCCAGGCTTCGCGTCGATGCGGCTGACGTCCAGGTCGCCGTAGAGCGTCAGCGCGAGCGTGCGCGGGATCGGCGTCGCCGAGAGCAGGAGCACGTGCACGTCCTCTCCCTTCGCGACCAGCGAACGCTTCGCCTCGACACCGAAGCGCTGCTGCTCGTCCACGACGACGAGGTCGAGGCGGCGGAACCGCGAGCGCTCCGAGAACAGGGCGTGCGTTCCGATCGCGAGGCCCGCGGTGCCCTCCGCGAGCGCGCGGTCGACGCGCCTGCGCTCGCCCGGAGGGAGCGACCCCTTCACGAGGACCGTCTCGAGCCCGGCGCGCGCGCACCAGGGGGCGAGGGCGCGCAGGTGCTGCTCGGCGAGGAGCTCCGTGGGAGCGAGCAGCGCCCCCTGCCCCCCGGCCCGCGCGGCCTGCAGCAGCGCGTAGAGCGCGACCAGCGTCTTCCCGGAGCCGACGTCGCCGTGCAGGAGACGCCGCATCGGCCGCGTGCCCGCGAGGT
>CAZDYS010000378.1:0-4365 GCA_964509445.1 uncultured Planctomycetaceae bacterium | reverse complement strand
CCTGCCCGCACTCGTCGTAGGGGGTCAGGACGGCGGCGCCGGCGGCGTCGCCGAAGATGATCGCCGAGCCGCGGTCCTCGCGGTCGATGAACCGCGAGAGCGTCTCCGCGCCGAGCACCAGCACGCGCTTGGCCCGTCCGGCGGCGACGAAGGCCTCCCCGGTGCTGAAGGCGGTCAGGAAGCCCGTGCAGGCCGCGGCGACGTCGAAGGCGCCCGCGTTGGTCGCCCCGAGGCGTTCCTGGAGCAGGCAGGCGGTCGACGGGAGCGGATAGTCCGGCGTCAGGGTCCCGACCACGATCAGGTCGAGGTCCTCGGGACGGATGCCCGCGTCCTCGAGCGCGCGCCTTCCGGCCTCCAGACAGAGGTCCGAGGTCGCCTCGCCGTCGGCGACGAAGCGTCGTTCGCGAATGCCCGTGCGCTGCACGATCCATTCGTCGGAGGTATCGAGGAACTCCTCGAAGTACGCATTGGGCACGATGCGCTCGGGAACGTGGGAGCCCGTCCCGGCGACACCTACACGGATCCTGGATGCCATACGTGTGTTTCTGTTTCCCCTCGAGAAGTCGCAGCGAACGCGGAAGAGGGCCCCGCGGTCCGCTCCTCGACCGGAAACGGACGTGGGAGCCCACCGATGGGCGCGCAGAGGAAGCCTAAGGTTGGACGCCGGTTTGTGGCAATCGAGCCTCTCGAATTCGCGCATCTCGCGCGAATGACGATCCCGCGGGCACCTCCGCGCGTGCGAAACATGTTTTCGCGGGTCGGGGGCTTGCGCCGGCGATCGCGAGACCGTCGCGAATGGCTAACTTCCGAGCCCTTGCTCGATGTGCGCGTTCACGCCCGCGTCGATGTTCCGCGCGGCGACGGACAGCGCGTTCGCGACGGCGCCCTTGTCCGAGCGCCCGTGACCGATCACCACGACGCCGCCGACTCCGAGCAGCAGCGCCCCGCCGTAGGTCGAGTAGTCGATGACCCGCCGGATGTCTCCGAGCGCCTCACGACCCCAGTCCAGGGCGCCGTGGGAGGAGAGCTGCGAGAGCATCATGCCGAGCATGAACTCCGCGAACTGCTCCATGAACTTCAGCAGCACGTTGCCGGTGAACCCGTCCATCACGACCACGTCGCAGACGTCCCGGAAGAGGTCCGAGCCCTCCACGTTGCCCACGAAGGCCACGCCGCAGTCCTTGAGGAGCGGCGTGCTCTCCTTGAGCAGGGGCGTCCCCTTGCCCTCTTCCTCGCCCACGTTGAGCAGGCCGACGCGGGGTTCCTGGACGCCCATCAGGTCGCGCATGTAGATCGACCCCATCTGCGCGTACTGCACGAGATGGTCGGGCTTGGGCGAGATGTTCGCGCCCATGTCGACGAAGGTGACCGGCTTCCCGGTCAGCGCGAGGGTCACGGCGATCCCCGGGCGGCGCACGCCTTCGAGCGTCCCGAGGCCGAGGGTCGAAGCGCCCACGCAGGCCCCGGTGTTCCCCATGGAGACGAAGGCGGCCGCCAGGCCGCGCTTCACGGCGCCGACGCCCACCATGATCGAGGAGTCGGGTTTGGCGCGCAGCGACTTGGAGGGCTCGTCGCCCATCTCGATCACCTGGGAGGCGTGCACGATCCCGAAGCCCGGGTTCCCGCCGCGCTCCTCCAGGAGCTTCGCGATCCGATCCTCGTCTCCGACGAGCAGCACGCGTTCGGGGTCCACGCGGCGCTCGTCCGTGCGCTGCGCGGCTTCGAGCGCCCCGTCCAGAGTCACCTCCGGAGCGTGGTCACCCCCCATCGCGTCCAGCGCGATCCGGTTGGAGCTCATGACTCCTCAGATTCCGCGGGAGGTCCCTAGAACTCTTCGCGCTCGAGCACCTGGGTGCCCTTCTTCTCGCTGCCCTTCGAGAAGCCGTAGAAGCCGCAGTTGTCACAGACCCGGTGGGTCTTGACCGGCGAGCCACAGCGGGCGCAGTGGTTCGGCACGTAGGCTTTGGTCGCGAGGTGCGAGCGGCGGATGCCCTGGCGGTGCCGGGAGGTACGTCGCTTGGGGTGCGGCATGGGGTTCTTGGGGGTGGTTTTCTGGGGGTCTCCCGGAAAAGGAGCGAAGGATGCTAGCCCTCGCTCCAGGGGCTGTCAACGCGGGTTCGGGCTTCGAGGGAACCTGCTCGCGCGGTCCTCCGGGGGCGAGCTCATGCCTCCCGGAAGGCCGCCAGGGGATCGGCGCGCAGCCCGTCGACGACCGCGGCGCGGCCCGCGGGCTTCACGCCCTGCCCCTGAGCGAGCTCGGGCTTGCCGCCGCCGCCGCCGCCCAGGTGCGGACGCAGGTAGGCCGCCGCCTGGGAGGCGGACAGGCCGCGCTCCCGGGCCGCGCCCTGGCAGAGCGCGATCCACGGGACCTTCCCGTCCGCCTGCCCGACCAGCGTGACCGCCAGGTCCGGAGCCAGGCTCTTCACGCGGGAGGCGAGCTCGCGCAGGGCTCCGCCGTCCAGCTCGAGAGCGACCAGGCCCACGGTCAGGCCGTCCTCCTCGCGCAGCTGCCCCTTGGCCGCGTCGAAGGCCGCCTGCACGTCCGCCTTCGAGGAAGCGGCCGCGGCCTTCTTGGCCTGCTTGATCTTCTTCTGCAGCTCCTCGATGCGCGGACCCAGCTCCTCGGGCGTGACCTTGAGGCTGCGCGCCGCCTGCCCGAGCAGGCGCTTCTGCCGCTGCATCGCGGCCACCGCCTCCCGTCCGGTCACCGCCTCGATGCGGCGGACGCCGGCCTGGATGGCGGACTCGGAGACGATCAGGAACGGGCCGATGTCGCCGGCCGCCTCGACGTGCGTGCCGCCGCAGAGCTCCGTCGACCACCCGCCGACGTCCACCACCCGCACGCGCTCGTCGTACTTCTCCCCGAAGAGCGCCATCACGCCGCGGGCCTTGGCGGCCTCGAGCTCCTCCTCGGTCGTCGAGACGCCGTCGTTCGCGAACACGGCCTCGTTCACGCGCGCCTCGATCGCGTCCAGCTCGTCGTCGCCGATCGCCTGGGGATGCGCGAGGTCGAAGCGCAACCGGTCGGGCCCCACGTAGGACCCCTGCTGCGTGACGTGCTCGCCGAGCACCTCGCGCAGCGCCTTGTGCAGGAGGTGCGTCGCCGTGTGGTTCCGGCGCGTGTGGGCGCGCCGTTCGCCGTCCACCCGCGCGAGCACCTCGGCACCCGGGCGCGCCTCGCCCTCGGCGTCCCCGAGGTGCACCACGACGGTCCCGAGCTTCTGGGTGTCCTGCACGCGGAAGCGGAACGAGCCGTCCGTCGCCTCGATCGTTCCCTGGTCTCCCACCTGGCCGCCGCTCTCGGGGTAGAACGGACTGCGCTCGAGGACGACCACGTCCCGCCCGGCCTCGCCCCGACTCGCGAAGAAGGCCAGCGTCGCTCGGAGCTCGTGGGAGCTCGCGTCCGTCGCGTGGAAGGTGCTCTCCGTGGCCGAGAGCCCGTCGAGCTCCTCCGCCGACAGGAGCTGCTTGAAGCTCCCCTCGGAACGACTGGCCGCCTGGTGCTTCTCCTTGGCCGCGTCCCAGCCGGCCGCGTCCACCGCCAGCCCGCGCTCGCGCGCCATGAGTTCGACCAGGTCCTGCGGGAAGCCGTAGGTCGCGTACAGGTCGAAGGCCCGGTCGCCCGGCAGCGACTTCGCGCCCTCCTTCGCGACGGCGTCCGCGAGCTCCGAGAAGTGCACGAGCCCGCGTCCCAGCGTCTTCCCGAAGGCCTCCTCCTCCGCCTCGACCAGCACCTGGACGTGGTTCTGTCGCTCGCGGATCTCCGGGAACGCCTCTCCCAGCGTGTCCACGACCGCGGGCACGACCTGGCACAGGAACGGCTCCTCCATGCCCAGGACCTGGCGGCCGTAGCGCGACGCGCGACGAATCAGGCGACGCAGCACGTAGCCCCGTCCGACGTTGCTCGGGAGCGCGCCGTCCGCGAACGCGCTGGAGACCGCACGCACGTGGTCGGCGATCACGCGGAACGCGACGTCCACCTCCTCGTCCTCGCCGTAGGGGCGGCCGGTGAGCTCCGACAGGCGCGCGAAGATCGGGGTGAACACGTCCGTGTCGTAGTTGGACGACTTCTCTTGCAGCACGGACGCGATGCGCTCGAAGCCCATGCCCGTGTCGACGTGCTGCGCCGCCAGGCGCTGCAGGCTGCCGTCGTCCATCCGGTTGAACTCCATGAACACCAGGTTCCAGAGCTCGATGAACCGCTCGTTGCCGGCGTTCACGCCGATCTTCGGATCCGCCCCGTCGGCGGGGTTCGACCCCGGTCCGCCGCGGTCGATGTGGATCTCCGAGCACGTCCCGCAGGTGCCCGTGTCCCCCATCTCCCAGAAGTTGTCGGTCCGGTCGAAGCTCAGCACGCGGCTCGGA
>CAZDYS010000377.1:0-4395 GCA_964509445.1 uncultured Planctomycetaceae bacterium | reverse complement strand
GAGGGAGACCCTGGCGGCACGTGCCATCGGTTCCTCCCGGCTCCCATCAGTCGTTCGACGCGGTCTCGAGCGTGCGCTCGAGCGGGATCCCGAGGCTCGCCGGCCCTTCGTCGGACCACTCCTCGAGCGACGGACCGATCCAGGCCGTCGCGGTCAGGATGCCGAGCACGACCAGGAGTCCCGCGAGACCCGGCTGCGCGATCGCGACCGGCTCCTCCGGCTTCGTGAAGAACATCGACTTCGCGACGCGCAGGTAATAGAAGAGCGAGACGACGCTGTTCAGCGCCATCACGATCGCGAGCCAGCCGAGGCCGGCGGCGATGCCCTCGACGAACAGGAGGTACTTCCCGTAGAAGCCGATCGTCGGCGGCAGGCCGGTCAGGCTCACGAGGAACACGACCATCGTCCAGGCGACGACCGGGTGCCTCCAGCCCATACCCTTGAGCGAGTCCATCTCCTCGGAGCCGGTCACGCCCTCGAAGTAGAGCAGGAAGCCGAACGCGCCGAGGTTCATGAAGTAGTAGGCCGCGAGGTAGTAGATCGAGGCCGAGAACCCGGCGCCGGTCATCGTCGCGAGGCCCATCAGCACGTAGCCCGCGTGCGCGATCGACGAGTACGCGAGCATGCGCTTCAGGTTCGACTGGCGCAGCGCGGACAGGTTGCCGAGCGTCATCGTGACCGCGGCGAGCAGCGCGAGCAGGAGGCTGATCCGGTCGCCGTAGGCGGCGACCAGGTCGTCGACGCCCTCGGTCAGGAACAGCGCGCCCACGAAGCGCAGCATGACCGCGAAGCCGGCGGCCTTGGAGGCGACGGCGAGGAACGTGGTGACCGGCGTCGACGCGCCCGGGTAGACGTCGGGCGTCCAGAAGTGGAAGGGCACCACGGAGACCTTGTAGGCGAAGCCCGCGAAGACGAGCACGACGGCGACCGCGACGGGCACCGGGCTGAGCTCGAACTGCGTGGCGAGGCTCATCGGGAACTCTGCGTCCCCGCCGGCCGCGCCGCCCATCACGGCGAGGTCGATCGTCCCGGTCAGGCCGTACATCAGGCTGATGCCGTAGAGCATCACGCCGGCGGAGAGGCCTCCGAACACGACGTACTTGAGCGAGGCCTCGGCGCTCTTCTTCGAGCCCTTGTGGAACCCGGCGAGCGAGTAGCTGGCCAGCGACAGCAGCTCGAGCCCCAGCATCAGGAGCAGGAGGTTGTTCGTGCTGACCATGAAGAAGATGCCGATCGCCGCGCCGCACAGGAGGAAGTAGTACTCCCCGATGCCGTGCTTGCGCTCGCGCTTGTCGAGCATCACGAAGAGCGTCACCACGGCCAGCGAGCCGCAGGTGAACAGCTTGAAGAAGGTCCCGAAGCGGTCGAGCGTGACCATCCCGAAGGCGGTCACGGGACCGTCCGCGAGATCGCCCCACTGGCCGATCAGGACCCAGGTCGTGATCGCGAGTCCGACCAGCGTCGCGTAGGCGAGCTGGGTCGAGTCGCGGCCCTTCTTCAGGAGGTCCCAGGTCAGGATGCCGAGCGCGAGCGCCGTGAGGAGGCACTCGGGCGCGAGCCAGCCGAGTTGTTCGAGGTAGGCGTCCACCTGATTAGTTGGCCAGCGTCAGGTTCTGGATCAGGAGCGCGATCGACGGCTCCATGTAGTCGAGCAGGTACCAGGGCGCGAGGCCGAGGAACACGCACAGGAACAGGAGCGGGATCTGGCAGTACAGCTCCCGCGGGTTGATGTCCTTGTAGTCCTTGTACTTCGGGTTCAGGTCGCCGAGGAACACGCGCTGCATCGCCCAGAGCAGGAAGGCCGCCGTGATCACGATGCCGAGGATCGAGATCAGCACGAGCACCTTGAAGCCCTCGCGCGGCGAGTTGTAGGCGCCGAGCAGCGTCATCGCCTCGGACACGAACCCGGCCAGCCCGGGCAGGCCGAGAGCCGCGAAGAAGCCGAGCGTGGTCAGGGCCCAGTAGCGGGGCATGACCTGGGCGAGGCCGCCGAAGCCGTTGAGGTCGCGGTGGTGCGCCCGGTCGTAGATCACGCCGACGATGAGGAAGAGGACGGCCGAGGACGTTCCGTGGTTGAACATCTGCAGCGCGGCCCCGCTCATCCCCCACTCGGTCAGGCAGGCCATGCCGAGCAGCACGTAGCCCATGTGGGAGACCGAGGAGTAGGCGACCATCCGCTTGAAGTCGGTCTGGCCGAGCGCGACGAACGCGCCGTAGACGATGCTGATCACCCCGAGCACGCCGAGCGCGTAGGCGTAGTCGTCGAAGCCCTGGGGGACGATCGGGAAGCAGGCGCGGATCATGCCGTAGCCGCCGAGCTTCAGGAGGATGCCGGCCAGGATGACGGAGATCGGCGTCGGCGCCTGGACGTGCGCGTCCGGCAGCCAGGTGTGGAACGGGAACACCGGCACCTTGATCGCGAAGCCGATGAACAGGAACCAGAACACCCAGGTGGTGAACTGCATCCCGAGCAGCCCGCCCTCGAAGGGCAGGTTCTCGCCCAGGAGGACACCCTCCTTGCCGGCCAGCGTCATCTCCGGGATGGAGAACGGCTTGGCGAGGGCCACGGTCGAGCCGTCCAGCGCCGTGACGGTCTGCCCCGCCTCGATCAGCGCCCCCATGTCGATGCGCAGCGCGACGATCGCGATGAGCATCAGGACGGAGCCGGCGAGCGTGTAGAGGAAGAACTTGATCGCCGCGTACTCGCGCCGCGGGCCGCCCCAGATGCCGATGAGGAAGTACATCGGCAGGAGCATGATCTCCCAGAACACGTAGAAGAGGAAGTAGTCCTGCGAGACGAACACGCCGAAGATGCCGACCTCGAGCAGGAGCAGCAGCGCGTAGTAGGACTTCTGCGCCTTGTTGATCCCGAAGCTCGCCGGCACCCCGATGAACAGGAGCAGCGCGGTCAGCCAGACCAGCGCGAGCGACAGACCGTCGACCGCGACGTAGTACTCGGCTTGGATCGCCTCGATCCACATCACGCGCTCTTCCAGCTGCAGGCCGGCCTCGCCCATCTCGAACAGGCCGAAGTACAGGTAGGTCGCGAGGACCAGCGGCAGGCCCGTCGCGACGAGCGAGATTCCCTTGATCAGCGACGTGTTCGCCTTGGGCACGAACAGGATCGCGACCATCCCGATCAGGGGCAGGAAGGTGATCCAGGAGAGGATGTTTTCCATGGGGCGGTGAGGATCAGCTGAGGATCAGCCAGGCGGCGGTGAGGAGGCCGCCGCCGACCGCGAACGCGGCGTACTGCTGGATGCGGCCGGTCTGGAGCAGGCGGAACGCGCTCCCGAAGGTCTGGGACACGAGGCCGACGGCGTTCACCACGCCGTCGACGAACACCCGGTCGAACCAGGCGGACAGGAAGGCGAAGACCTTGTTCAGGTGCCCGACTCCCAGGACGAAGCCGTCGACGACGTGCTCGTCGACCCACTTCTGGGCGTAGGAGAGCTTCATCGTGGGCGCGAGCACGGCCTTCTCGACGCCCTCGTCGACGAAGTAGCGGCGCCGCAGGAAGGCCCAGGCCAGCGGGAACTGGCTGGTGATCTTGCCCGGCAGGTCGCGGCGCTTGGAGTAGAGGAACCAGGCGCCGAAGATGCCGGAGGACGCGACGATCAGCGAGACGATGACCGCCAGGTTGTGGGACCGGTCGTAGAGCGGTCCGTGGTGCTCCTGGATCGCCGGCGGCAGGCTGGCCTTGACCCAGGCGCCGACCTCCGGGCCGTACATCGTCATCACGTTGATGCTGTGCATCCAGCCCTTGAGGAGCGCTCCCACGACGGGCAGGCCCCAGACGGCGAGGATCACGAGCGCGGCCGTCATGACCAGCGGCGACTCGTGGACGCCGTGGTGCTCGTCGTGGCCGTGGCTGTCGTGGCCGTGATCGTCGTGCCCGTGGTCGTCGTGATGGTCGTCGTGCCCGTGCGGCTCCGGTCCCTCGTAGCCCTCGGCCGCGAGCATCGCGGTGTACCGGTGCTCCGTCAGCTCTCCGCGGTACTCGCCGAAGAACGTCATGAAGATCAGCCGGAACATGTAGAAGGCCGTCATCATCGCGCCGAGCGCGAGACAGATCAGCGCGAAGTGCGCCCATCCGTAGCGGATGTCGAGCAGGTTGGCCCAGGCGGCCTGCAGGATCGCGTCCTTCGAGTAGTAGCCCGAGAAGAACGGGACCCCCGCGATCGCCATCGTGCTGATCAGCGTCGCCGCGAAGGTGATCGGCATCTTCTTCCAGAGCCCGCCCATCACGCGCATGTCCTGCACGTGGTGGCAGCCGTGGATGACCGAACCGGCCGACAGGAACAGGCACGCCTTGAAGAACGCGTGCGTGGTCATGTGGAACATGCCCGCCTCGACCCAACCGAGACCGACGGCCGCGACCATGGTCGCGGCGTG
>CAZDYS010000376.1:0-4401 GCA_964509445.1 uncultured Planctomycetaceae bacterium | reverse complement strand
CGTGGTAGTTCCAGGCGTGGAACTGTAGCAAGTCGATCGTGTCCGTCTGCAGCCGCTCGAGCGAGCGCTCGATCGCCTCGCGCACGTCCGCGCGCGTGACCGGGCCCGGCTTCGGCACCCACTTGGTCAAAAGCTGGACGTCGCGCCCGCGCCGGTCGAAGGTCCCGGCGATGACCTCGGCCGAGCCGTAGTGGTCCGCCATGTCGAAGGTCGTCAGCCCGGCCGCGACGTAGGGCTCCATCGCGCGTGAGGTCTCCTCGGGATCGAGCGTCGTCCCGTCGCGCTCCATGTCGGCCACCTGCCACAGGCCGGTCAGGACGCGGGAGACCGAGAGGCCCGGGGCCAGTTCACAACGTTCGACGATCGACATGAGGTCCTTCCTCGCGTGGGGGCGATGGAGCGGCATCATAGAGCCCGCCGCGAGGGCGCACTTCTTGACCGACCGATTCTCGAACCGCTGGGGACTGATCCTCGCCGCCCTGGGCATGGCGATCGGCACGGGGAACATCTGGCGCTTCCCGCGGATCGTCGCGAACAGCGGCGGGGGGACGATCCTCGTCCCGTGGCTGCTCTTCCTCGCCACCTGGTCGATCCCGCTCCTGATCGTCGAGAGCGCGATGGGCAAGGCCGCGCGCAAGGGCACGATCGGCGCTTTCAAGGATCTCGTCGGACCGTCGTCGACCTGGAAGGGCGCGTTCGCCGGCCTCTGCGCGATGGCGATCGGCTTCTACTACTGCGTCGTCGCCGGCTGGTGCCTGAAGTACTTCCTGATGTCCCTGTCGGGCGAGCTCCTGACGCGCGCGCCGATGGACGTCTGGAACGACCTCGCGTCGAGCCGCGGCGAGCAGGTCCTGTTCCACTTCGTCGCGCTGTCCGTGGCGACGCTCGTGATCGTGCGCGGCGTCTCCGGCGGGATCGAGCGCGTGAACCGCGTGCTGATCCCGTCCCTGTTCCTGATCCTGGTCGTCGCCGCCGTACGCGCGGTCACGCTGCCGGGCGCGCTCGAGGGGCTCGAGTTCCTGTTCACCTTCCGGCCCGAGGACCTGGGCGACTACCGCATCTGGCTCGCCGGCCTGTCGCAGTCCGCCTGGTCGACCGGCGCCGGCGCGGGGCTGATCCTGACCTACGCGGCCTACGCGCGCCGCGACCAGAACGTGGTGTTCTCGTCGGTGATGACGGGGCTCGGCAACAACGCGGCGTCGCTCCTCGCGGCGATCGCGGTCATCCCGACGGTCTTCGCGCTGATGCCGACCGAGGAGGCGCTCGCGACGATCGCGACGCCCGGACCGGCGTCCACGGGCATGACCTTCATCACGATGCCCGAGCTCTTGCAGCGCATCGCCGGCGGACCGCGCTTCTTCCTGCCGCTGTTCTTCCTGGCGATCAGCTTCGCGGCGATCAGCTCGATGATCGCGGTGCTCGAGCTCGGCGTGCGGAACTTCGTCGACTTCGGCATGTCGCGCAAGAGCGCGGTGGGCACGGTCTTCGCGTGCACCTTCCTGCTCGGGATCCCGAGCGCGCTGTCCTCGACCTTCTTCTCCAACCAGGACTGGGTCTGGGGCCTGGGCCTGAGCGTCTCGGGCTTCTTCATCGCGACGGCCGTGCACAAGATCGGCGCGCGCAAGCTGATCGACGAGTGGGTCAACACCGCGCCGGGCTGGAAGGTCGGTCGCGTGTTCGCCTTCGTCGTGCTGTGGCTGATCCCGGTGCAGCTGGTCGTGCTGCTCGGCTGGTGGCTGTACCAGTCGATCACCGTCGCGGACCCGGACGGCTGGTGGAACCCGCTGCGCCCGAACAGCTTCGGCACCGCGGTCTGCCAGTGGGGCGTCGCGCTGACGATCTTCTACCTCGTGAACGGCAAGCTGAACCGGCTGCAGGAGCGCGGACGATGAGCCCCGGCAGCGTGGTCTACATGGCCGTGATTCTCGGGCTCGTCTGGGGCGGGTTCGGCGTGTGTCTCGTGCTCCTCGCGCGGAGCAAGGACACGGAGGACGAGGCGGAGGACGAGACGGAGTAGCGCGGAGTCCGTGCCGCCGCGGCTCAGTGCTCGGGCCGCTCCGTCTTGCGCGCGTCGGAGATCAGGTGGCTGACGAGGAGCCAGCGGCCGTCGCGCTTCTCGAACACGCGCAGGTGCGTCGTCTTGCGGTCCCCGAGCGCTTCGTCCTCCGCCGTGCGCTGGCCGACGCGACGGATCTCGCTCGCCACGAGCGCGACGTCCGGGCGGAGGAACTGAACGTCCTTGCGGACCGTCTCGCTCTCCCCGGCCATCACGAAGTCCAGCGCGAAGACGTCCTCGAGCAGCTCCTGGATCTCTTGGCGTCCGACGCAGCGCATGCCGAACGCGTTCACGAACTCCGCGTCGTCGGAGTAGTGCTTCGCGGCCAGCACGGGATCCTGGATGCGCCACGCGGTGTACCAGTCCGCGTAGGCGGCCTCGATCTCCGCGCGGTCGTCGGCGGACGCCGGCGGTGCGGAGGCGCAGGAGGCGAGCAGCGCGAAGGCGGAGACGAGGGCGAGGCCGACCTGGGTGGCGAGAGCGCCGGCGCGTCGGAGGGAGCGAGCTTCCGTCGGGGAGGGGTGCATGACCGTCCGGTGGGAATGGGGTGAGCGGGCAGCAAGGGCCGAGGGGACGCTTCGCAGTGGAGCAGGGCTCCCGCGCACGAGCAAGTCGTGCGCTCCTTCTCGCGGAGGAGACGCGCGTCAGTTCCCGCGGGCGCGACCCGGGGGCCGGAGCCACAGGACCGGCGTGCGCTCCACGTAGTCCCGGTACGCGGGGTCCTCGCCCCACTTCGCCTCGGCACGCGTCTCGAGCGGAGGGATGCCGCTGATGCGCGTCAGCAGGAGGAGGACGAAGACCGGCGAGACCAGGGCCACGTGCTGCCATCCGCGCAGCACCGGCCAGGCGATCACAGCGACGCCGATCCACAGCACGATCTCGCCGCAGTAGTTCGGGTGGCGCGACCAGGCCCACAGCCCGGTCCGGATGAAGTCCCCCTCGTTCGCCGGGTCGCGACGAAACGCGCTCTTCTGGCGATCCGCGACGACCTCGATCCCGAACCCGACCGCCCAGATCGCGGCGCCCACCGCGGCCCAAACGCCCAGCGGCCGCGACGCGGTGCTCGTCATGGCGGCGACCGCGCAGGCGAGGGTGAGGACCACCCACAGCGCCTGCAGCGTCCACGCGATCAGGAACGGCCCGAACGCCTGCTTCACCTCGTCGAAGCGGCGATCCGACCCGGCGCGGTGGATGCGCAGGAACAGGAACGTGCCGAGCCGCGCCGCCCATACTCCGGCCAGCGCAGCGAGCAGCCACCCGCGCGCATCGAGGTTCGCGAGCCCCGCCGCGCAGGCGATCGACCCGAGGTAGGTGAGGCTCCCGACGAGGTCGTAGTAGCGCTCGGTCCGCGCCGCGAAGGCCGGCGGGAACGCGGCCCAGTTGAGCGCGAACGCGAAGGCCGTACAGATCCAGGGGACCGGGAGTCCGAAGGCCTCGACCGCGTGCTGCCCGACGCCCCACGCGACGAGCGCCGCCAGCAGGACGCTCGCGCCGACCACGGCAACGGGTTTGGGGTCGTTCATCGGTTGCGGGGGCGAGGCACCGGTCTTCTTCGGCAGGTGGTCCCGCGCAGATGCGGTGGGGTGCTTCGGGAGCCGCGAAGGCCTCTCACCGGCCCAGGCGCCGACGGGTCACGACTCGTCCAGCGCCTGCATCTCCTCCAGCGTGAAGCGCGGCGTGATGTGCTGCGGGCAGTTCCAGTCGAAGGCGACGACGTGGAACAGGACGACGCGCTCGATCCGCGCCCGGTAGTCCGGATCCTCCAGAGCCGGCAGGAGGTCGGGGCGCTCGGACGCGTCGAAGACCTCCGTGTGCGCCAGCAGCTTCAGGCGCCGCTGGTGCGGGTAGTCCATGAAGAACAGCGCCACCCGATCGTTCGCGCGCAGGTTCCCCGTGCTGATGTACTGGCGATTCCCGCGGAAGTCGGCATAGCCCAGCGTCTTCTCGTCGAGGACCTTGAGGAAGCCCTTGGGTCCTCCGCGGAACTGGACGTACGGCCAGCCGTCCTCGTTGACGGTCGCCATGTAGAAGCTGTCCCGCTCGGCGAGGAAGGCGATCTCGGTGTCGGAGAGGTGCTCGTCGTCGATGTCCCAGGCCTCGACCTTCTCGCCGGCGGCGCGGGCGCCGTTGTGTTCCTGGGCGGCCTTGACGCTGTCGGTGAAGAGGATCTGGGGGTACTTGCGGGGCATGGGGGGTGAGTGCTGTGGAGTGGAGGGGATCCGTCCAGGTTCGTCGAGTGGGTCTGGCCGGTTCGTGCGAGGACCCTCTAGGTCGGCCGGCTGGCCTACCACAGCGAAACCGTTCAATGGCTGGCCTCCGGGGGGCGGCGGCGGTCGAGAACGCCT
>CAZDYS010000375.1:0-4405 GCA_964509445.1 uncultured Planctomycetaceae bacterium | reverse complement strand
CGCACCCGAAGGTCTTGAACTTCGCATCGACGATGCGGTCGCCCTCGACTTCGATCTGCAGCTTCATGACGTCGCCGCACTCCGGTGCGCCGACGACGCCGGTGCCGACTTCCTTCTTCTGCTTGTCGAGCGAACCCACGTTGCGCGGGTTGTTGTAGTGGTCCAGGACTTTGTCGCTGTAGGCCATGGCTCTGTTGAAAAGGTCGTTTGAGGGGGCGTTGTGGTTCTTAGTGACCGGTCCAGTTGACGGTCGCGAGGTCGATGCCCTCTTGGGCCATCTCGTACAGGGGAGACATCTCACGCAGGCGCCGGACCGACTCGATCAGCTGGTCCGCTGCGTAGTCCACCTCCTCCTTGGTGGTGAAGCGCCCGATCCCGAAGCGGATCGAGCTGTGCGCGAGGTCGTCGCCGACGCCCATCGAGCGCAGGACGTGGCTCGGCTCCAGACTCGCGGACGTGCAGGCGGAGCCCGAGGAGACCGCGATGTCGTGGATGCCCATCAGCAGGGACTCGCCCTCGACGAAGCTGAAGGACAGGTTCAGGTTGCCCGGCAGCCGGTGCTCGCGGTTGCCGTTGAGGTGCACGTAGTCGAGCGCGCTCGTGATCTTCTCCTCGAGGTAGTCCCGCAGCTCGATCTCGTGCTTCATGGACTGCTCGAGCTCCGCCTCCGCGATCGCGCAGGCGGCGCCCAGGCCGACGATGCCGGGGACGTTCAGCGTGCCGGAGCGCATGCCGCGCTCGTGCCCGCCGCCGTCGATCTGCGAGACCAGGCGCACGCGCGGCTTGCGACGGCGGACGTAGAGGCAGCCGACGCCCTTCGGGCCGTACAGCTTGTGCGCCGAGAGGCACAAGAGGTCTACGTTGTCGGCCTCGACGTCGACCGGGATCTTGCCGGCGGCCTGCGTGCCGTCCGTGAAGAACAGCACGCCGCGCTCGTGGCAGAGCGCGCCGATCTCGCGGATCGGGTTGATCGTCCCGACCTCGTTGTTCGCCCACATCAGGGTGACGAGCACGGTGTCCTCGCGCAGCGCGGCCTCGACGGCCTCGACGGAGACGCGGCCCGTGGAGTCCGGCTCGAGGTAGGTGACCTCGCAGCCCTCCTTCTCCAGGTGCTTGCAGGTGTCGAGCACGGCCTTGTGCTCCGCCTGGCTCGTGATGATGTGCTTGCCCTTCGAGGCGTACATCTCGGCCACGCCCTTGACCGCGAGGTTGATGCCCTCGGTCGAGCCGGAGGTGAAGATGATCTCCTTCTCCGAGGCGCCGATCAGGCTCGCGATCTGCTCGCGCGCGGTCTGAACGGCTTCTTCCGCCTTCCAGCCGAAGGCGTGGTTGCGGCTGGCGGCGTTACCGAAGTCCTGCTGGAAGAACGGCAGCATGGCCTCGAGCACCCGCGGATCGACGGGGGTCGTGGCCTGGTAGTCCATGTAGATCGGCAGCTTCATCGTGCGTGGAGGGTCGATCGGGCGGGGAGGGGACGAGCGATGTCGGACAGGGTCGTTCGCTGGAACAGGTCCCAGATGTCCGACCGGAGTCGGTGGATCGGGCTTCGGATCGGGCACACGGGCTCGACGTCGCAGCCACCACCGCTGGAGAGCTCCAGCGAGGCGCAGCTGGTCAAGGTCGGCTCTCCCTCCAGGGCCGCCACCACGTCGCCCACCGTGATCGCGTCGGCGGGCCGCGCGAGGGTGTAGCCCCCGTGGGCTCCGCGATGCGAGTCCACGAGGCGGGCGGCGGTCAGCCCCTTGAGAACCTCCGCGAGAACGCGCTTCGGCACCGGATAGTGCTCGGCGATCTCCCGGGCGCTCGCGACCCGACCTTCCTGGAACACCAGGTGGGTCAGGGCGATCAGCCCGTATTCGGTTCTCTTGGTGAGCTGGAGCATCTGAAAAGAGCACCTTGAGAGTGCTAATTGGCTCGCAGAAAAAAGCCGCTGGGAGGTCTCCTAGCGGCCATTTCGTCGATCGAGCGAACCAGAATAGGCCCTGAAGGCCTCTTCCGACAAGCCCGGAGCCGGATCTTCCGTCCACGGAGCCCTTCGGCTCGAACCCCTTTTCGGATGCTGGAAGGCCCCATCTCAAGCCCACGGGGGGTCCCTGCCGATCCATCGTCCATGGCGCGACGCGAGACCCTCTGCTTCAGCTGCGGACAGCCCTCCGGCGGGGACGCCCTGAAGAACCGGCTGCCCGACGGGCGCCCCTGCCTCGCCTGCCGCGAGCGGGTGCTCGACGAGGCCCCGTCCCTGCTGCCGGGCGCGCACCGCCCGCAGCAGCTCGACCTGTTCGAGCCCGTCATCCCGGTCGCCCAGGACGACGGCCTGCCGCCGGACGACGGCCCGATCGGGGCCTAGGCGTCCTCCGGAAGGGCCTCCACGGCCGCTCGCAGCGGATCCGGCAGCGCTGCCGGCTTCAGCGTGCGCTTGTCCAGGCTGACGGTCTCCACGCTGCCCGTGAGCAGGACCGTGTCGTCTCCGACCCGCAGGGCCCGGTAGTCGAACCGGATCGAGGCGCCGCCGACCTTGCCCACGCGCGTCTCGACGACCACCTCGTCCCCGTACCGCGCGGTCTGGCGGTAGCGCACGTCCACCCGGCGGACGGCGACCGCCCAGCCCTGTCGCTCCAGCTCGTCGTAGGGGACACCGACCTCGCGCATCAGGGCCGTCCGGGCCTCCTCCAGCCAGATCACGTAGGCCGCGTGGTGGACGATCCCCATCTGGTCGGTCTCCGAGTAGCGGACCCGGAGCCGGTAGGTGTGCGTCGCGCTCATGGGGCCAGAGGATAGCGAGGCTCGGCGTCGTTGGTGGCTCTGGCTCCCCGGGCTATCCTCTCCGCCCTCATGTCCGAGCTTCGACCGAGCGAACGGCGCGGGGATCCCACCGTGGCCGTCCTGTTGACCTGGTTCCTTCCGGGCGCCGGGCACCTCTACCTGGGCCGCGTCGTGCCCGGGGTCGTGTGCCTGGTCGTCGTCGAGGCGCTCTACGGGCTCGGATGGCTGCTCTCCGACGGCCGGACCTTCGAGCTGCTCGATCCGGAGCTGCGCGGGCCGCTCGCCACGATCCTGACGCCGGAGGTCGGCAACCTCGGGGCGATGATCGCGCAGATCCGCACGGTGGGCTACGGAGACCCGACGCCCACGCCGTACCCCTCGGGCTTGCCGCTCGGCGGCATCCTGTGCGCGGTGTCGGGGCTGCTCAACCTGTTCGTGATGGCCCGCGCGAACCTCGAGGCGCGCACGCCGAAGACGCACGCGCCCGTCGGTCGACCGCCGGCCCTGCTGGCCGCGTGCCAGTGGCTCGTTCCCGGGCTCGGGTACTTCCTGCAGGGGCGCCGTCGCCGCGCCGCGATCACCTTCGGTCTCCTGGTCGGGTTCTTCGTGCTGGGGACCTGGATGGCGGAGGGGTCGAACCTCTCGCGCGAGCGTCACTTCTACTACTGGTCCGGGCAGATGCTCCTGGGGCTCCCGGCCGTGCTCACGGAGCTCGTCTCCGGCCGGCCGCCGGTCACGGGGGAGCTGCCGCTCGCGGACGTCGGCCTGCTGTACGCCTGTCTGCCGGGACTGCTCAACGTGCTCTGCATGCTGGACGTCCACGGCGTCGCCGAGTCGCGCTGGCTGGGCGAGGAGCCCGCGGCCGCGTCGACGCCCACGGCGGAGGAGGGAGCCGCGTGATCCAGCACCTCTTGCTGTTCCTCCTGCTCTCCGTCCCGATCGTCGTCATCGGTGCGTTCTACGCCGAGGCGGAGGACGCGCCGGCCCTGCGCAGCGTCCCGCGCCGCTATCTCGTGTTCACCGGGTCCTGCGCGCTCGTCGCCGGGATCATGCTGGCGCTGGAAGCGCTGTTCATCTGACCACGCGGCGGTAGAGCCCGCCCGGTGCGCGCACCACGCGCCCTTCGAGCTCGAGCTGCACGAGCTCCGCCAGGAGCGCGCCGACCTCGCGCTCGGTCCGCCGGCACAGCTCGTCGACCGTCAGGGTCTCGCCCTCGAGCGCGCGCAGGACCGGCGACTCCGCGGGTGCGGCGGCGGGCGCCTCCGCGGGGGCCTCGAGTCCGAGCTCCTCCAGCACGTCGCCCGGCCTCTCCGCCAGGCTGGCGCCCTCGCGCAGCAGGCGATGACATCCGCGCGCCATCGGATGGTCGACGCGACCGGGCACCGCGAAGACCGTCCGCCCCTGGTCCGCGGCCCAGCGCGCGGTGATCAGCGACCCGGAGGCGTGGGCGGCCTCGACGACGAGCACCACGGCGGCCAGCCCCGAGAGGATGCGGTTGCGGAGCGGGAAGTGGTGGCGACGGGGTCCGGTCCCCGGAGGGAACTCCGAGAGCAGGAGCCCGCGCGCGAGGACGTCCTCGGCGGTTCGATCCCGAGGCCAGGGGCGGTCGACTCCCGAACCCAGCACCGCGAGGGTCGCTCCG
>CAZDYS010000374.1:0-4409 GCA_964509445.1 uncultured Planctomycetaceae bacterium | reverse complement strand
CGATGCCGAGCTCGGCGGCGCGAGCCTTGACCCGCGTGAGCGCGGCGCGTGCGCGCTCCTTCATCGCGTCACCGAGCTGACCGGTCAGGATCAGCTCGCCCTTGCCGGGCATGCGGCTGACCTCGACGAACAGGATCTCGCCTCCGACGGGCGTCCAGGCGAGGCCCGTAGCGACGCCCGGCTGCCCGGTGCGCAGCGCGAGCTCGCTCTCGTGCTTCACCGGCCCGAGGATGTCCGACAGGTCGGCCGCGCCGACGCGGACCTCGGTCGCCTCCTCGGAGGCGATCCGCGTGGCGGCCCAGCGTGCGATCGCTCCGATCTCGCGCTCGAGGTTCCGGCAGCCGGCCTCGCGCGTGTAGCTGCCCACGACCTCGCTCAGAGCCTCGTCGGTGATCGTCAGCTGCTCGGACGTCAGGCCGGAGTTCTCCAGCTGCCGCGCGACCAGGTAGCGCTTCGCGATCTCGAGCTTCTCCTCGCGCGTGTAGCCCGTCAGCTCGATCACCTCGCAGCGATCGCGCAGCGGTCCCGGGATGTCGTCGATGACGTTGGCGGTGCCGACGAAGAACACCTTCGAGAGATCGAAGGGGACGTTCAGGTAGTGGTCGGTGAAGGTCTTGTTCTGCTCCGGGTCGAGGACCTCGAGCATGGCCGACGACGGGTCGCCCTGCAGGCTGCGGCCGAGCTTGTCGAGCTCGTCGAGCATGAAGACCGGGTTCATCGTGCCCGCCTTGCGCAGGTTCTCGATGATGCTGCCGGGCATCGCGCCGACGTAGGTGCGTCGGTGCCCGCGGACCTCGGACTCGTCGTGGACGCCGCCCATGGAGAGGCGCACGAACTTGCGCCCGAGTGCGCGCGCGATCGAGCGCCCGAGCGAGGTCTTGCCGACGCCGGGCGGACCGACGAAGCACAGGATCGGTCCCTTGCCGTCGGGCTTGAGCTTCCGGACCGCCAGGAACTCGAGGATGCGGCGCTTGATCTTCGCGAGCCCGTAGTGGTCCTCGTCGAGCACGGTGCGCGCGCGCGCGATGTCGAGCTTGTCGCGCGTCGTCTTGCCCCAGGGCAGTTCCAGCAGGCACTCGAGGTAGGAGCGCAGCACGCTGGCCTCGGCGGAGGACTCGTGCATGCGCTCGAGTCGACCGAGGTCGCGGCGCGCCTCCTTCTTGACCGCCTTGGGCATGCGCGACTTCTCGATCGCGACCGCCAGCTCCTGCTGTTCGACGGACTGTCCCTCGCCGAGCTCCTTCTGGATCTGCCGCAGCTGCTCGCGCAGGAAGTACTCCCGCTGGGCCTTCTCCATCTTCCCCTGGGTCTTCTCGCGCAGCTCCGCCGACAGGCTGAGGACCTCGACGCGCTCCGTGAGCTTCGTCGTCACCAGGTCCATGCGCGGGATCAGCTCGAAGGTCTCGAGGATCTCCTGCTTCTCCGGCAGCTCGATGTCCATGAACGTCGCGATGAGGTCCGTGGTCGCCGCCGCGCCCTCGGCGTTCTCGATCGCCTGGTCGAGGTCCTCGGGCTTCTGGGGCAGGAGAGAGAGCGCCTGGTGTGCCTGGGACTTCAGGTTGAACAGGCGCGCCTCGATCTCCTTGTCCTCCTCGTCGACCTCCGGCTCGTCGATCGTCTCGACGCGCGCGATCAGGAACGGCTGCTGGGCGAGGAACTCCTTCACGCGCAGGCGGTTCTCGCCCTGGGCGATCACGTGGTGGCTGCCGTCGGGCGCCGTAACGTAGCGCACGATCGTCGCGACGGTGCCGACCTGGTACAGGTCCTCGGGCTCCGGCTCCTCCTCGCCCTCGACCGTCTGCAGGAGGATCCCGATCGGACGGTCCGACTCGACGGCCGCCTGGACCGCGCGCACCGAGCGCTCGCGACCGACCACGATCGGCAGCACCACGCGTGGGAACAGCAGCATCCCGCGCGCGGCCAGGATGATCATCGCGTCGTCGGGGTAGTCCTGGAGCGGATCGGCGGGCACCGGCGCGGGCTTCTTCGCGCGGCGCTTCGCCTTCGCCTTGGTCGTCTTCTTCTTCCTCGAAGACGTCTTGCGCGTGGCGGTCTTCTTCGCGGCCTTCTTGCGAACGGGCTTCTTCTCGGCCATTCGACCCAGGCTAGCCCGGATCCGGTCCCGGTTGCCAGGACGCGCCGCGAGTCCGTTCAGGAGGGCTCGCTCTCGCCGGCGCTTTCCTCGCGCGGGGGCGCGGCAGGTTCCGGCGGGTCGTTGCGCCAACGACCGGGCGGCGGCACGCGGTCCCGGCCGCCCTTGGAGAACGGCTGACAGCGCAGGATCCGCCAGGCGGTGAGCAGGATCCCCTTGAGGACGCCGTGCGTCAGGATCGCTTCCTCGCCGTAGGCGCTGCAGGTGGGGCGAAAGCGACAGCTGGGCGGTGTGTAGGGCGTGATGAAGCGCCGGTAGAACCGAATCGGCAGGACCGAGATCGTGCGCAGGATCCTCAGCACGAGCGCGCCTCGCGATAGCGTCGGTGCGCCTTGCGCACCATGCGAACGAGCTCCTCGCGCGTCGCGCCGAGCCGCGGGGCGATACCCGGGACGGAGCCGATCAGGACGACGTCGAGGCCGGCCGGGAGCTCCGGCAGCGAGACGCGGAACGCCTCGCGGAACACGCGGCGGACGCGGTTGCGCTTGACCGCGCTCTTGTGGCACTTCTTGCCGATCGAGAGTCCGAGGCGACTGTGGTCCAGCCCGTTCTCGCGGACGGCCACGGTCATCAGCGTGCCGCGCGCGCGGTTGCCTTCGGAGTAGACGCGCGCGAAGTCGGACCGCCCCATGCGGTGGCGGCGCAGCGGGAAGCGCAGGGAGGGGGACGCGCTCACGGGCCCTCCTCGCCGCGCAGGCGCGCGCGCACGGTCTCGATCAGCTCGTGGTCCGGCTCGCGTTCCAGGACGCGCTCGAGCGAGGCCCGCGCCTCCTCGGTTCGCCCCGCGCGCGCCTGGGCGTCGGCGAGGTGTGCCCACAGGGTGGCGGCGTTGGGGTAGTCCTCGAGGCCCGCCTCGAGCGCCTCGATGGCGGTGTCCAGCTCGTTCTGCTGGAGGCGCGCGCGCGCGAGCAGCGCGATCGTGCGCACGCTGTCCTGGCCCTCCTCGATCGCGCGCGCGAACGAGGTCTCCGCGGCGTCCGGACGGTCGAGCCGGAGCTGGACCTCGCCCAGCGCGCGCCAGCTCTCGGCGTAGCGCGGGTTGCGCTCGGCCGAACCGGTGAGCTCCCGCAGGGCGTCCTCGACCCGGCCGGAGGCGGCCAGCGCGCGGCCGCGCGTGAGCGAGAGGCGGAAGTGGTCCCGGTCGGCGACCGGGGCCGTGTCCAGGAGGCGTAGCGCGTCGCCCGGACGCTCGAGCGCGAGGGTGGCCTGGGCCAGCAGGTCGACCACCGACAGCTCGCTCGGCTCGCGCTCGTAGAGCGGCTCCATGAGCTGGAGCGCGGTGCGTGCGTCGCCGGCGCGCAGGGCGGCCCCGGCACGATCCAGCTGCACGCGCAGCCCGGCCGCGTGTCGCAGCACGCCCGCGGTCCAGGGATCGGAGACCGCCTGGGCCTCGGAGCGGTCCTCGCGGCGCAGCGCCTTCTCGGCGCGATCCTCACGACCCAGCTGGCGGTAGGCGCGCGCCAGGAGACCGTTCGCGAGGGAGACCTTCGGGTTCTTCTCGAGCAGCGCCTGCAGGACCTTGGCCGCCTTCCGGGCCTCCCCGCGCGCGAGGTGGACGCGCGCGAGCCCCAGGGCGCCGGGAGACTCGCGAGGACCGAGCTCCAGCGCACGCTCGAAGGCGGCCTGGGCCTCCTCGAGGCGGCCCTCCGCGAAGAGCAGGTCTCCGCGGCGCCAGTGGCTCGGCGCGTAGTCGTCCTGCGCGGCGATCGAGCGGTCGAGCGCAGCGAGGGCCTCGCGGTCGGCGCCGCTGGCCGCCAGGGTACGGCCCAGGTGATAGGCGAGGACCGCGTCCGAGGGCATCGTCGCGGGATCGTCGGCCGGCGGCACGAGCGCGTAGGTCCGGGCCGCGTGCTCCCAGAGCTGGTTCGCGTCGTAGACCTCCGCGAGCGTGACCCAGTCGGCTCGCGCGCCGCTCTCGGCCGCCCGCGCGGCCTCCTCGATCCGCGCGCGCAGGTCCGGGTCGAGGTCCGTGGCGTCCGCCAGGCGCGGCACGACCCGCGCGGGCGTGGAAGGCGCGCTCTCGCCACAGGCGAACAGGCACAGGAGCGGCAGGACGACGCGGAGAGAGGTCATCGGGGAGCGTTCACGGGCGGGATTCCGCCGGGGCAGAGTGTACGCTGCCCGCCTGCTCGTGGAGCGGAGAGAAGACTTGAGCGCGACGGAGTACGGGAACCGGGTGGGCGGACGCTGGACCGGCTCGAGGAAGGAGGGCCGCTTCGAGGTGCGGGCCGCCACGGAGCCCTGGGAGGCGCTCGGT
>CAZDYS010000373.1:0-4416 GCA_964509445.1 uncultured Planctomycetaceae bacterium | reverse complement strand
CCGGCGCGCTGCTCTCGAGCTCCCCGGAGCTGTTGCTCGAGGTCGAGGAACGGCGCGCCCGGACGCGCCCGATCAAGGGGACCGCACCGCGCCACGCGGACGCGGCGGAGGATCGCGCACGCGCGACCCGCCTGCTGGACAACGCGAAGGACCGGGCCGAGCTCGCGATGATCGTCGACCTCGAGCGCAACGACCTCGGACGCGTCGCGGCTCCGGGCTCCGTCAAGGTGGCGGGCTTTCCGCTCCTGGAGAGCTACGCGACCGTGCACCACCTCGTGGCGGAGGTGGAGGCGCGCCTGGCGGAGGGCAAGGACGCCGTGCACGCGCTCGCCTCCCTGTTCCCCGGCGGTTCCGTCACGGGCGCACCGAAGCTGCGCTCGATGGAGTCGATCGCGCAGCTGGAGGGGGAGGGGCGCGGATACGCCTACGGATCGCTCGTCGCGCTCGACGTCGACGGGCGCCTGCGCGCGAACCTCCTGATTCGCACGCTCGCCTGGCGACCGGCGCCAGGGGGGCGCCGCGCCGCGGGCGAGCTCACCTACCGCCTGGGCGGCGGGATCACCTGGTCGTCCGACGCCGCGGCGGAGGACGCCGAGAGCCTCGACAAGGGGCGGGCGATCCACGAGCTCTTCGCGCGCTTCGCTCGGGAGGACTCCACCTCGAGCGAGGAGCCCGCGCGGGGCACGCGATGAGCTCGGACCCGAGCGCGTTCGGCGCGCACGGCGATCGCTGGCGCTCGAGCCGGGTCTGGGTGGACGGCCGGCTGCATCCCGTGCCGGACTCCACGGCCAGCGGAGCCGCCGCGTCCCTGCGCGACGCGTTCGTCGCCGACGAGACGGGACCGCTGGGACTTCTCGAGACGCTGCGCGTGGAGCAGGGTCGCGCGCTCCACTTCGAGGAGCACGTGCAGCGGCTCCGCGCGAGCGCGCGTGCACTCGGGATCCCGCAGCCCGACCCCGCGGAGCTCGAGCGCGGAGCCAGGGAGCTGCTCGCGGCCGTGGCGGAGGAAGCGCCGCGCGTCTTCGCGCTGCGGCTCGCCGTCGTCCCGACGCGGGGTCTGTTCGTCTCCGCGCGTGCCGCGACGCCGTTCGCCGACGCGGGCGTCGTCGTGACCACCAGCTCCGCCAGCGTCGACCCGGGCGGGGCCGGAGTGCACAAGACGACGCGCCGCGCCGCCTATCGACGGGCGCGCGAAGAGGCCCGCGCACGGGACGCCTGGGACGGGCTCCTGCGCGGCGTGGACGGCACCTTCGTGGAGTCCTCGATCGCCAACCTGTTCGCCGTCGTCGACGGCCGCCTGGTCGTCCCGGGCCCGGCGCAGGGAGCCCTGCGCGGACTCCAGCGCGAGAGGCTCCTGTCCCGCTGGAGTGCGTGGAAGCCCGCGGGGCTCGTTTCCGGGGCTCCCGAGGAGCGCGGTCTGTCCGCGGAGGAGCTCCTGCGGGCGGACGAGCTCTTCCTGACGAACGAGGTCGCGGGCGTGGTCCCGGTGCGCCAGCTGCTCGCGGGCGAGGCCGTGCGTTCCCTCGTCCTCGGCCCGTGGACGCGAGAAGCGCGCCGGGCGGTGGAGTCGGCACGAGAACGCGCGGACTCCTCGGGCTAAGATGGTCTCCACGGTAGTCCCCCTGCCGCGAGGAACGCCCATGCTGACGCACCTCTTCCACCTGTCGCTGCTCTCGCTGCTCCCCGCCGATCCGGCGGCTCTCTCGCCCGGCTCGCCGGCTCCGGTGACGTCCGTCCGTCCCTGTCAGGACGAGACCCCCGACGAGCGGGCGGACGTGGCGATGCGGCTCAAGGACTTCCGCGCGCTGCTCAAGAAGAAGGGCGAGAAGGACCTCGAGGCGATCGCCCTGATCGACGGGTTCACGCGCGAGTTCGAGGACTACGGTCCGAAAGATCGCAAGGCGGTGGTGAAGGCCCTGGACGGCGCGCTCAAGGTGAAGCGTCGCGACCTCGAGGAGGGCGTGCCGGACAACCGGCTCTACGTCGCCAGCGTGGTGGCGCTCGGGGAGATGGCGCCGGAGAGCGTGGACTCGCTCCTCTCCTGGCTCGGGCACAAGTCGCACCGCCGGAACGTCGTGCTGCAGGTCCGCATCGTGACCGCCGTGGGGAAGACCATGGAGCCCGATGCGATCGACCCGCTGGTGGATCTGTTGAACGACAAGGAGAAGAAGCTCCAGGCGGCCGCGGCCCGCGCGCTCGCGAACTTCGACACCGAGCCGCTGGAGGAGCGCAAGAAGATCTTCAAGGAGCTCCTGGACGTCCTGATGGCGCAGAAGGCGGCGAAGGACGCCGACGTCAAGGACCTCGAGGCCTTCGAGCGCTGGAGCACGATCTCGGGGCCGATCAAGGACACGCTGCAGGCGCTCAGCGGCCACGACGAGCGCGAGGCCGAGGGCTGGCAGCGCTGGTGGAACAAGAACAAGAAGAAGGATTGGGACGAGTCCTGAGCAGCCCGGGAAGAGCGTGCTCCTCGATGCGTCTCTCGCGTCCGTGTCGCCTCGCATGACGTCTCGCCCCTCTCCCTCGCGCGCCGGGCGCGTGGCGGTGGCCCCCTGGGCCCTGACCGCCCTCGCCCTGGTGACGAGCTTCACGCTCGCGCGCTGGTACCAGCGGACCGTCCCGGAGCGCCCCGACGGCCGCGTCCTCCTGCAGGGCGGGGAGGCCTGGGGCGGGTTGGACGGTCTGCGCGTCGCGACCGGCTGGGAGGCGCGCTTCCCGCTGGAGTCCGGGGACTCCGTGCGCGTGGTCGTCACGCCCTTCACCAACGCCGGCGAGAAGCCCGACTTCCGCGCCCAGACGCTGCGCGATCGACTCGGTCGGACGGAGGGCGACCTGTTCCGCGTGCTGCTCTCGCTCGAGGGCGCGCCACAGGCCGCTCCGGAAGCGGGAGAGGCCGAGGCCAGCGAGGAAGAGGGGGCGGAGGACGAGGTCCCGGTTCCGCGCGCGGCTCCGGTCCTCGACCACGTGATCGTCAGCGCGCTGCGGGTCCCCGAGCACCTGGACGGTCTCGTCTCGGCCTTCGGCACCGCGACCGTGCAGGATCCGCTGCTCGTCCTCCTGGCGCGTGACGAGGTGCGCGTGAGCGCGGAGGAGCCGGCCCAGATCGCGCTGTGGGGGACCGCCCCGCGCGTGGGGGCCGAGGTCGAGCTGGCGGTCGACGGCAGCGGACATCGCTCCGAGCTGGAGGCCGTTGGGCCGGTGGTCGTTCCTCGTTGGTTCAGTCGCGAAGGCGAGACGGCCGAGGCTCGCCGCTCCCGGGACGCGCGGCTCGCCGCCCTCGAGGCCAAGGTCGACGAGCTCGAGGACCAGCTGCGGCGCGAGCGTCTCCAGCACCTGGAGTTCGTGCAGGGGATCGCCGCCTTCCAGTCGTCCGAGTGGTTCGATGCCGGCTCCGGGGAGACCGCGGACGCTGCGGAGGAACCTCCGGAGCCGGTGGACCCGGCGGTCCAGCGTCGCCGCGAGCGCGTCGCGTTCCTCGCGAACGCGCTGCGCACGACGCTGCGGCGCACCGGGACCTACGGACTCGACCTCCTGCACGTCGGGGACCTGGTGACGGACGACGCGGGGTCCGGACATCTCGGCCCGGTGCTCTTCCGGATGCTCAACGCACGCGGCGAGCTGGAGGGGACGCTGGCGGCGGAGCGGCTCCGGCTCGAGGCGAGCCGCACCGCGCGTACCCTCACGATCGTGCTCGAGGAGGGCTTCGAGAGCCATCAGGGACAGCGCGTCCCCTTCGAGGGCGGCGTGCGCCGCATCGCGCTGGCGGTGGATCCCGAGTACGCGCTCGACGAGCTGCCCGAGCTGTTCCGGCTCGATGATCTCGACCCGGCCGAGGACGACGGGCTGTGGTCTCTCTCCAGCCTGCGCACGCGACTCAACGACCTGCTCTCCGTGGACAGCGAGAGCGGCTGGTTCCGCCTGCACTCCCTGGGCGGCGTGCTCGGCGAGGAGCTCACGCTCGTCCACCTGGAGGAGTTCCAGTCCGACGGTCGGCTGCGGCGCAGGCTGTTCGCGGACCGCATGCGGATCCGCGTGACGACGGAGGGCGTGCGGCTCGAGCTGGAGGGCGGCTCCTACGTGCTCGGGACCGAGCGCGAGCCGTTCCGCAACGGCCAGCACACCGTCCACCTGGTCCACGCCGACCCGGAGCGCTGGCGGTCGTCCGATTTGCCCGGTCTCGTGGAGCGGGCCGAGCCGCCGACCGCGGACGAGAACGCCAACGAGGCGGCCCCGCGGCGTTGACCGCCATCGGCCACGCTGGGATAACGGGTCGATGGCGCGGCGAACGCAGCGAACGGGAGGAAGCGAGGAGCCCGGTCTCTTCGACCTGCCCCCGGCTTCCGGCGACGCGTCGCCCGCGCGGCGCGCGCCCGTGCGCCCGGAAGGCGGAGCGAGCGACGCCTCCGGGGAAGCCCC
>CAZDYS010000372.1:0-4426 GCA_964509445.1 uncultured Planctomycetaceae bacterium | reverse complement strand
GCGTCAACGTGATGATCTGGTTGATGGGAGATCCACGAGACTACGCGGCCTGGGCGAGCTCCAGTGCACGGGAGAGCTCGCCGACGGCCAGCTCTTCCCGGTCCAGGAGGGCCAGGATGCGCAGGCGGGTCGGGTCGGCGAGCAGGCGCAGCGCGGCCTCCGGGCCCAGGGCGGTTCGGTCGGCGACGGTCATCGGCCGAAGAACATAACATCATGACGCGCTGATGGAAGCTCAAAAGAGCCACGAAAGGTCCGGAAATCGGTTCCGGACGGCCGCGGGCGGGGGGAAGACCGCCCGCGGCCCGGTCCTAGAGCGGCAGGAGCTCGACCGAGACGATCTCGACCTCCTTGCTGCCGCTGGGCAGCACGCACGTCCGCTGGTCGCCGGGGTGCGCGCCGAGCATGCCCTGCCCGAGCGGGGAGCGGTAGGAGACCTGGTCGTCGCGGGAGACGTCCCAGGGGCCGACCAGCTCGATGCGCTGCTCCTTGCCGTCCGCCTCGCGGAAGACGACGGCGGTGCCCGGGCAGACCGTGTCCGGCGGGATCGCCGCGTTCTCGATCAGCTGGGCGTCGCGGATGACCGCCTCGAGCTCCATCGCGCGCGTGGTCAGGTTGCGCTGGTCCTCGATCGCGGCCTCCCACTCGGAGTTCTCCGAGAGGTCGCCGTAGGACGCGGCCTTGCCGATCGCCTCCGAGTTCTCGGGGATCTTGACCTCGCGCAGGATGCGCAGCTCCTCGGTCTGCGCGGCGAGGCCGGCGCGGGTGGTCCAGATCGCGGAACCTTCCCACCAGGGACGCTCGTCCTCGCGGAACACGTCCGGCGAGACCTCGACGGCGATACGCGTGAACATGCGCTCGACATCGCGCTCGACGCCGGACTCGATCATCGAGGCGAAGCTGCGCAGGGTCTCGATGTCGGCGCCCTCGAGCAGGCGACGCATCATCGGCTTCTCGCCCTTGGTGAGCACGTCCGCCAGGCGGGTGCGCGCACGCGTGAGGATCGTGTCGCCCGTTCCGTGACGGTCGAGGTGCACGGCGAGCTGCAGGAGGCACTGCGCGCGACGGTGACGCGGCGGCAGCTGGTCCTCGTGGTCGCCGCGCTCCAGGCGCTCGGCGAGGCGGATGAACAGCATCGGGTTGCGGTTCGGACGCGCGAGGCCGGCCTTGTAGTGCTCCAGGAGCTCGTCGGTCCGCTTCGCGCTCTCGAGGCGCTCCACCAGCCCGCGCACCATGCCGGGCGCGGCGTGGTGCAGGTGCTGGGCCGCGTGGTCGAGCCACGCGTCGCCGAGGATCTCGGGCATCAGCTCGATGCAGCGTTCCTGGTCGCGCGAGCTCGGCACCAGGTGGAACAGCGCCCACAGCTGCGGCCTCTGGGACGGGTCGTCCGGAGCACCGGCGGCGGCGGCCTGCGTGAGCACCTCGAGGAGCAGGGGCGGGGTCTCCTCGCGGTGTTCGCGGAGGAAGAGCCACGCGGCGAGGCGCTGCGGCAGCGGCTGGTCCCCGTCGTCCGACAGCCCCTCGATGGTCTCCACCGCGGCGGCGACCACCTCGTCGCCCGCGCTGCCGCCGGCCACGAGCGCGCGCACGCGCGTCAGCGCCTCGGCCAGGCTCTTCGCGCGCTTGAGCTGACGCCGCATGCCCTCGACGGGGTCCGCGGCGACGTCGAGCATGCGCACCTGCACCTTGTTGTTCGGTCCGGAGAGCTCGAACCACTCGCTGGTCTCGGCCTCCTTCTTCGTCTTGCGCCACCAGGCGTTGAACTTCGGACCCTCGATGCCGAGCGTCGCCATCGCGAGCTTGATGCCCGCCTGGGTCGCCTTGCCACCGTTGCGCGTGAGCACCCAGCGCAGGATCTCGAGCGGCTCCTTCTTCAGGCGACGCGCGAGCTCGTCGGGATCCGTCACGACCAGACAGCGCAGGTCGTCGGGCTCGAGGAACTCGAAGATCTCGATCGCGGTCTTGAACGGGAAGCGGTCGCGCTTGCCGGTGACGAAGCGCACCTCGGCCTCGCGCTCGGCGTGGTCGATCTCCCCGACGCGTCCGAGTCCCCAGCCCTTCGCGTGGTAGATCACGCGATCCGGCTCGAGCCCGAGCAGCTTCTGGAACGCGCGCCAGGACGCGCGCAGATCCGGAGCGCTCTCGCGCAGGTCGGAGATCTCGACGTAGGCGTCCCAGTAGTCCTCCCCGCCCCAGGCGGCTTCGGCGCACTGGTACAGCGACGCACCGAGCTCGCCCGGCGAACCGCCGCGAACCATCGTCTCGCCCAGGAGCTTGGCCGCCTCGGCCGCGCGTCCGGATCCGGCGAGCACTTCGGCCTGGTCGCGCACGAGCGGGACGAGGCGGGGCAGCTCCTTCTTGCGGGAGGCTGCGTCGATCGCGCGCATGGCCTGCGCGGGATCGGGATCGGCCTGGATGCTTTCGGCCCAGGCGTCCTCGAGGTCGGCCCATCGGCCTTGGCGGACCAGGTGAACGAGGTTCGGCGAGTCAGTCATTTGGGG
The DNA here is from genome assembly GCA_964509445.1 of uncultured Planctomycetaceae bacterium. Taxonomy (GTDB): domain Bacteria; phylum Planctomycetota; class UBA1135; order UBA1135; genus CAZDYS01. The sequence goes on along the minus strand of CAZDYS010000372.1, from coordinate 1,928 downwards.
GTGCTTGCGGTGAAATCGGCCCCACAGCATGCGCATCGAGGTGGATCGGGACAACGCCCGCGGCGGACTCCTGTCGGCCTTTTGCACGAGCTACGTCGGTTCCGGGAACCCGCGGCGGCGGTGGAGCTACCGGCTCGTGCGGCCCGCGCGTACCATCGCGGGCTTCCTCCGTGGCCCGCCACGTCCCGACCCACTGCACCCGATGCTGCTGAGCTTCCTGATCGCCTGCGCCGTAGCGGCCCAGGACGCGCCCGCCGAGGCCCCCGCTCCCGCTCCCGCTCCCGCCGACGCGGTGGCCCTGCTCGGGGGGACCGTCCACACGATGGTGCCCGGCGAGGAGCCCCGCGTCGCCACCGTCCTGATCGAGGACGGGCGCGTGAGCGCCGTGGGGCCGGACCTCGCGCTGCCGGCCGGGGCCCGGCGTCTGGACGCGAGCGGCAAGCACGTCGTCCCGTCCCTGATCGACGGCTTCGTGCACTTCGACCCGACCCACGACCTGCTCTACACCGCGGCCGGCATCGGCCTCGTGCGGGACGTCGGGGGCAGCGACTACGCGCGCCTCCTGCTCGAGCGCGACCCGGCGCGCCGCCGGATCGCCCAGGGGCCCGACCTCTTGACCGCCGGTGCCCTGCTGGACGGAGACCCGCCGAGCTCCGCGAACGCCGCGATCCTCCGGGACGCGACCTCGGCCGAGAACCTGCTCGAGCTCCTCTTCTCGGAGGACGTCGACTTCCTGTCGATCTACCCGGGGCTGCAGGGGGACGTGCGCCGCCGCGTGCACGAGATCGCGGACCAGCGCGGCGTCGCCGTGTGGGGGCCGCGCACGCCGGACCAGTCGCTCCCCGCGGCGATCGCCGAGGGGCAGGACGGGTTCCACTCGCTCGACGCGCTGCTGCCGAAGGAGCTGACCTGGGACGTCGTGCAGCCGCCCGCGTTCCGCCTGGGGATCGAGGCCCTGACGAAGTCCGGTGCCGGGATCGTACCGCTGTTCCACGCGAGCGCGCTGCGGGTCGACAACCAGGCCGCGCACGCGGACACCGAGGGGCTGCTCTCGATGCTGGCGCCGTCCTACGCGAGCTGGTGGCGGCAAGAGCTGCAGCGCCGCAGCGCGCTGATGAACGAGGAGCTCCTGGAGCGCTCGAAGCGCGCGCTCACGAACCAGGGCAAGCTCTTGCGGCGGCTGGCCGAGAGCGGCGTCACGCTGGTCCCCGGCTCCGGATCGCCGCAGCCCTGGCTGTTCCCCGGGCGCGGTCTGCACACGGAGCTGGAGCTCTGGGAGGAGCTCGGGATCCCGGCCGCGGACGTTCTGTTCGCCGCGACTCGCGGAGCCGCCGAGGCCCTGGGCGTCGCCGAGACGCACGGCTCGCTCCAGGCGGGCACGGTCGGGAGCTGCGTGGTCCTGCGCGCGGATCCGCGCGAGGACGTCGCGGCCCTGCGCGCGATCGACGCCGTGGTCCAGCGCGGGCGCGTCTACGAGAGCGCGGAGATCGAGGCGCTGCTCGGGCGCGTCGCCGCGCGTGCCGCGGAGCAGCGGGAGGCGCTGAACGCCGAGCTCGAGGTCGAGCCTCCGCCGCTGCCTCCGGACAGCACGCTCCTGCTCGAAGGCGTGGTCGACCGCGTCGCCTACGGCGTGCGCCTGTGGCGGGAGAGCTACCACGCGGTGCGGATGCCCGACGGCCGGCTCGTCTTCACGGGGCGGATGCGCTACACGAACGCGGAGCCCGGGGCGGCCAGCGAGCTGTTGATCTCCCAGGTGCTCGACAAGGGGCAGCTCGTGGGGACCGAGATCCTCATGACGGGCCAGGACGCCAACCTGCGGTTCGAGGGCAGCTGGGTGGCGGGAACCTGGCGGATGCGGCGTCAGGTCGGCCCGCAGAACCTGGGCGTGCTCACGACTCCGGAGCGCCCGATCCTGCTGGACGCGGGGA
>CAZDYS010000371.1:0-4458 GCA_964509445.1 uncultured Planctomycetaceae bacterium | reverse complement strand
CGCGCAAGCCGCACGCCGCGCACGGACACGCCCAGGCGCGCGAGCCGTCGCGCGAGCTCGGGCGAGTTCAGGTCCGGGTGCAGGCCGGCCAGGAGCTCGTCCCCCACCGCGACGATCGAAGCGGTCCTCGCGCGCGTCACGCCGCGGCCTCCCGGCGTCGGATCGCGACGCGCGCGCTCCAGATGCCGACCTGGTAGAGGACGATCAGCGGGACGGCCATCGCGGCCTGCGTGTACGGATCCGGCGGAGTCATCACGGCCGCGATCACGAAGGCCGCGACGATGAAGTGCCCGCGGTACTTCGCCATCGCGTCCGGCGAGAGGACGCCGGCGCTCCCCAGGAAGGTCTGCACCAGGGGCAGCTGGAACACCACTCCGAACGCGAGGCAGAGCGTGGAGAGGAAAGACAGGAAGTTCTTGAAGGTCACGCTCGGGACGGCCTCGGCGATGGAGATGGCCTTGTTCAGGTAGAAGAGCCCGTAGGGCGTGATGAAGTAGAAGCCGAACCCGATGCCGACCGCGAAGGCCAGGACGGAGAACGGGAAGTAGCGCAGCACCGCGCGCTTCTCCCGCTTGTAGAGCCCCGCGGCGATGAACGCCCACATCTGCCACAAGAGCACGGGCGCGCCGAACACGATCGCCGCGTAGAGGCTGATCTTGAGCTGGAACAGGAACGGCTCCGCGGCCTGGATGCCGGTCAGCCGCTTGTCGAACCCGCGCAGCCGCTGGTCGGCGGGATCGTTGGTCTCGAAGTACTCGCCGCGCTCGAGGGTGGGGTCCGCCAGGAGCAGTCCCTCGGCCTCCTCCACGAAGTGCGCCTCGAGCCGGTCCATGGCCCAGTCGTAGGGCTGGGTCACGAAGCTCGTGACCTCCGCGCGGAACGTCCAGGCGACGACGAACGCGATCGCGATCGCACCGACGCCGCGGATCAGCCGCTTGCGGAGCTCGTCGAGGTGCTCGCCCAGGGACATGCGCGTGTCCTCGAGCGTCTCCTCCTCGGCCCCGGGCCGGCCCGATCCGGACGCCGCGGCTCCGGCGGGATCGCGCGGATCCTCGGGGGCGGACGATTCCTGGGCGGACGACATGCCGCGCATTATGGACTCGGCGCGGCCCCCGGGCTGCCCGCCGCTCCGGGAAAGCGGGCGGGGGAAAAGCGACGAGGGCGGCGCTGCTCGCTCGCAGCGCCGCCCTCGCGGTGGGGTCAGCGGACTCCGCTCAGTCGAAGCGGAAGAACGTGCGCACGTCGGCGAGGCTCAGCTGGAGGACCTTGAGAGCCTCGGCGGACTTCGCTTCCGGCAGCTCGGAGACGGGGATCGGCTCCTCGAGCGGCTCACCGGTCTCCGGGTCGTTGTAGAGCGCGTCGCCCTTGATCAGGAAGTGCGTCGAGTTGTCGACCTCGTCCTGGACCTGGACGCCGATGCCGGCGAGCAGGGACTCGAGCTCCGTGCGGGTGTAGTCGGCGAAGCTGCCGGCCAGGACCGCGTTGCGCGAGCCCGTCGGGTCGAACAGCGGGTTCACGACGACGTCGCCCGGCTGCACGTAGTCGAGCGGGTCCGCGAGCGGGCCGAGCTTGACCTGGGAGCGGTTCGCGTCGACCTTCGTGACCTGGGCGGTGCACTTGGTCGTCATGCGACCCGGGAGGCCGCCCTGGACCTCGAAGACCATGCCGCGGGCGACGCGCTGGTTGGCGCCGATGTCGAGCCACGCGATGCCGGTGCGGCGCGAGGCCTCCAGCACGCTGCCGTCCGGACGGGTCGCGAACTCCTCGTCCGCGAACTTGGTCTTGTCGCGCAGGGAGGTGATCAGCGCGTCGCTGTTGCGCGACCGCTTCTCGAGGCCGGCCACCTGCTCGGCGAAGTCGCTCTTGGTGGTGCGCAGCTCGTTGTCGCGGTCCGAGAGCTGGGTGCGCAGCCCGTCGAGGCGATCCTCGAGCTCCTTCTGGCGCGCCTGCGCCTGGTCGGCGTCGTTCGCGACCTGCTGGGTGAGCTCGGCGATGCGCGCGTCCTTGGCGCTCGTGACCTCGGCCACGGCGGAGTTCGCCGAGCGGACGTCGTTCTCGAGCGTCGTGATGCGGGCCTTGAGCGTGTTGATCTCCGTGCCGCGCTTGTTGTACGCGTCGATGATCTTCGGAAGCACCGCCTCGAAGGTGGTGTCCGCGTCCGAGATGTCCTCGAAGATCGCGCGGGTGTTGTTGATCGCCTCCGTCGCGGCGTCCACGTCGGACTCCGGGTCGGCGCTGGTCGGATCGACCCAGCCCAACACGACCGAGACGTCGCGGCGCTTCTCGTTCGCTTCGTCTGCGCGCGCCTCGGCGGCCGCCTTGTCCTCGACGGCGGCCACGCGGGAGTCCTCGACCTTCTTCTTGTCGCTCTGCGACACGAAACCGAAGGCGAGGGCGATGAGGGCGAACACGCCCACGCAGATCATCCAGACGGCACTGACGCGGGCCGCGCCACGTTTGGAACGAAGCATGTGTCTTCCTTCGCTGGGAATGGGGAAAGCGTCGCCGACGGGATCCGAGGGAGCGGCTCGCGCCGCGCGGCGGGCGGACGCATCCGCTGCCGTGACAGGGGGTTCGGAGAGATCGGCGGGGCGGATTAGATACCGCACGGAAGAGCGTTTCCGCAAGGTTCGCACGGGATTTCGGGGCCCTTGACCGGCCCGACCACGGACCTAGCCTGGGACTCCTGGAACGGTGAGGCTACCCACCCCGACGCGCGGGGTTACCCGGGGGGGCCGCGCACTCCGTTCGAAGGCTCGGTGCGCCATGACCGGCTCCCCTCCTCCCTCCCCCCCTCCCCTGGTCCTCGGCGTCCTGGGAGGCATCGCCTCGGGCAAGTCCTACGTGGCCCGCGCGCTGGCGGGCCCCTCGGGACGCGTGATCCAGGCCGACCTCCTGGCCCACGAGGCGCTGGCCTCGCCCGAGGGCGCCGCCTTCGTGGCGGAGCGGTTCGGCTCCGAGGCCCTGGGGCCGGACGGGCTCCCGGACCGGACCCGCCTCGGGCGGATCGCGTTCGAGAGCGGCGATCCCGAGGCCGGGCGCGCGGCCCTGCGGGCGCTCGAGGACTGGATCCACCCGCGGGTTCGTGCCAGGATCTTGGCCCTCCTGGAGGAGGCTCGAGCGGCGGGCGCACGTCCCGTCGTGCTGGACGTTCCGCTCCTCCTGGAGAACGACGCCCAGCATGGCCTCGCCCGCGCCTGCGATGTCCTGATCTTCGTGGACACGGCGGCAGCGGACCGGGAGGCACGCGCGGTCGAACGTCGCGGCTGGTCCTCGGGAGAGGTGGCACGGCGCGAAGCGGCGCAGCTCCCCCTCGAAGAGAAGCGGCGTCGCGCGGACCACGTCCTCTCCAACCACGGCACCCTCGCAGAACTCGACGCGGCGATCGCGTCCCTTCGCAACACGCTCGACCTGAGCGACTGACCCATGGCCAAGAAGCGCAACTGGCAACGCAAGAAGAAGTTCAAGCCCTCGGGCGGCGGAGGCGCGGCCACGGCCGTGCTCAGCTCCCACGAGGTGAAGCTCGACCTGGAGGCGCTGCCGGCGGACCTGAACGAAGAGGAGCTCGCGGAGCTCGAGGCGAGCCTGCCGAAGTCCACGCGCAAGACGAAGCCCAAGGCCACGAGCTACGACGAGCTCGTGGAGCTGGTGCTCGCGGACCTGCACGAGGTCGCGAAGAAGGAGAAGGTCGAGGGCGCCGACGCGCTGCGCAAGCGGCGCGACCTGGTCTGGGCGGTCACGCTGCAGCGCCTGCACAAGCACGTCCCGGTCACCTGCTCGGGCCTCCTCGAGGTCGGCAGCGACGGACACGCGTTCCTGCGCTACGCGCACAACTCCTACCTCCCCCACGAGACCGACCCGTTCGTCCCGCCGTCGATGATCGAGCGCTTCGCGATGCGCACGGGCATGACGGTCGAGGGCGAGCTGCGCGCTCCGCGAGAAGGCGAGAAGTACTTCGCCCTGAAGGAGGTGCGCTCGATCGACGGGGACAAGCCCGAGGCGGCCGTGGAGCGCACGCCGTTCAAGGAGCTCGTGCCGCTCTACCCGGACCAGCGCCTGATCCTCGAGGGCACCGCGGACAACCCGCTGGAGATGCGCATCGCGGACCTGATCACGCCGATCGGTCGCGGGCAGCGCGGCCTGATCGTCGCCCCGCCGCGCTCCGGCAAGACCGTGCTGCTGCACCAGATCGCGCGCTCGATCGTCGAGAACGCGGGCGACGTGCACCTGATGATCGTGCTGATCGACGAGCGCCCGGAGGAGGTCACCGACTTCCAGCGCTCGCTCCCCGAGGGCAGCTGTGAGGTCATCGCCTCGACCTTCGACGAGTCCACCGCCCGCCACATGAAGGTGGCGCACATGGTGATCGAGAAGGCGCGCTGCATGGTCGAGGCGGGTAAGGACGTCGCGATCCTGCTGGACTCGATCACGCGCCTCGGTCGCTCGTCCAACAACGAG
>CAZDYS010000370.1:0-4512 GCA_964509445.1 uncultured Planctomycetaceae bacterium | reverse complement strand
CCGAGTCGCTCGAGCGCGCGCGCCCGCAGGGCGACCGGACGGGCCAGTCGCCCGCCGGTGGCTTCGTCCGCGAGGTCCGCGAGCTCGCGCGCCAGGGCGAGCTCCGCGGGCGTCGCGTCCCCGAGCGCCAGGAGCGGTTCCGCGAGCGCGTTGCAGGCGATGTCGCTGCCGTCCGGCAGCGGCGGTTCGAGGTAGGGCGCGATCGAGTGCCGGAAGCGCCCCGTCCAGGAGGCGGCTAGCGTCGCGTGGTCGCCCTCGACGCCGGCCTGCGCGAGGGCGGTGTGCATGCGCGCGACGTGGGCGCAGAGGAGCCACCACGTCCGCAGCGCGACCGGAACGCGTGCGCTGGCCAGGCCGCGTTCGGCCTCGGTGACGAGCGCGAGCACGCTCCGCACGAGGTCCTCGCTCTCCGGCGCCGTCGGGCTCCGCAGGATGCGGTCGACGCGGTCGGAGACGACGATCTCCGTCACGCGTCGGAACGGCTCGGCACCCGTCGAGGCCAACAGGTCGCGCGCCTCGAGCGCATGGGCGAGCGCGGCCTCGCGCTGGTCGGCCTCCCACTCGATGTCCGCGAGCTCGGCGAGGCACAGCCCGAGCATCAGACGGTTCTCGCCGAAGGAGCGCGCCAGGCGGACACCTTCCTCCAGCCACCGGCGCGCGTCGTCCGCTTCGCCGATGTCCATGAGGATCGTGGCCGCCATCAGGAAGGTCTCGACCTTCGCGAGGTTCTGGCCCTCTCGACGCTCGAGCGCCAGCTCGATCACCTCGACCAGCGGAGGTTCGCTGGCGAGCGCGAGCCCGATCTCCGGGTGATCGGCGCCCTCGAGGTAGCTGTCCGCGGCCGCAGCGTCGCCGCGCTCGAGGATGTCGTGCAGCGCCGCCGTGCACTCTTCGTAGAGCTCGCTGGCACGCTCGGTGTTCCCGCGCCGCGCTTCCGCACAGGCCAGGTTGAACGCCACCGTCACGGGCTGGACCCGGTCGAGCGGCAGCGCCTCGCGCGCGGCGAGCAGGCGCCCGAAGTGTGCGGCGGCGGCGTCCGGGTCCTCGCGCAGCATCGCCTGGTGTCCCCACTCGAACAGCTCGAAGAGCGCATCTCCGTCGCCGCGGGCGAGGAGCGGCTCGAGCCCCTCGAGCGCGCGTCGCTTGAGCTTCGCGACGTCCACGCCGACCTCGAGCTCGAAGGTGCGCTCCGCGTCGATGCGGTCCAGCTCCCGCGCGGCGCGCGAGTAGGTGAGCGGAGCCGCTTCGGGGGAGGAGAGGCACGCGATCGCGAGCCGGAAGGACTCGACCGCGCTGTCGAAGCGATCGCGGGCCATGTAGGCGTCCCCAAGGGCCTGGGCGAGCCGGGCCCGCGTGCGCGGCTGGTCCGCGAGCTCGTCGCTCTCGAGGCGCCCGAACGCGGCGTCGAGCAGGTCCGTCACCTGGGCGGGGCGTTCCTCCGTGAAGCTCCAGGGCGTGGTCGCGACCAGCGCCTCCTCGAAGAACCGCGCGATCGCGGTCTGGCGGCGGGCTTCCTCCTGCGCGCGGCGGGCGCTCGCCTCGGCGCGCAGCTGAGCCTCCTGCGCCAGGTCGAGCGCGTCCCGTGCGCGCAGGAAGCCGCTGGTCGTCCCGACGATTCCGAGCACCAGGAGGAGCAGGATGGCGACGGCCGCGGCGAAGGCACCCCGGTGTCGCCGCACGAGCTTGCGCAGGAGGTAGGAGCGACTGGGCGGAGAGGCGACCACGGGCTCGTCCGCGAGGTGACGCTCCACGTCGAGCGCGAAGGCGCTGGCCGTCTCGTAGCGCCGCGCGCGGTCCTTCTCGAGCGCCTTGAGGAGGATCCAGTCCAGGTCCCCGCGCAGCCGCTTGCGCAGGCGTTCCTTGTCCGCGCCGCGCTTCCTCGCCACGGCCTCCGCGAGATCACCGAGCGTGGAGACGCGCGTCGAGGCCCGGAGCGGCTCCTCCTCGCAGAGGATGCGCTGGATCTCGCCGTAGCCCGCGCTGCGCAGCCGCTCGCCGTCGATCGGCGTCGTGCCCGTGAGCAGCTCGTACAGGAGCACGCCGAGCGAGTAGACGTCTGCTCGCGTGTCGATGTCGAGCCCGCTCATCTCCGCTTGTTCGGGGCTCATGTACTCGGGCGTCCCGATGAACTGGCGGAAGCGGGTGAAGACGGTCTTCTCCGTCAGGTCCTGGTTGGTCGCCTTCGCGATCCCGAAGTCGATCACCTTGGGCACGGGCACGCCGTCGTGCAGGGTGACGAGGATGTTCGACGGCTTGAGGTCCCGGTGGACGATGCCCTTCTGGTGCGCGTGCTGGACCGCGCGACAGACCAGGACGAACAGGCGCAGCCGCTCGCTCGTGTCGAGCCCGGCCCGGTCGCAGTACTCCGTGATCGGGACCCCGCGCACGAGCTCCATGACGAAGTAGGGGCGTCCGGTCTCCGTCGCGCCGGCGTCGAGCACCCGCGCGATGTTCGGGTGATCCATCAGCGCCAGCGCCTGTCGCTCGGCCTCGAAGCGGGCGATCACCTGCTTCGTGTCCATGCCGAGCTTGATGACCTTGAGCGCGACGCGGCGCCGGACCGGCTGGCGCTGCTCCGCGAGGTAGACGACCCCGAACCCGCCCTCGCCGAGCGTCTCGAGCAGCTTGTAGCGACCGATCGTCGTGCCCGGCTCGGGCGCGTCGCCCCCGGCCGCGAAGACCAGTGGGCCCGCGTCCTCGTGCTCGAGCAGCGACTGGACCTCACCGCGCAGGGACGCGTCGTCCCCGCAGGCCTCGTCCAGGAAGTCCTGGCGCGCCTCCTCGGGCTGCTCGAGGGTCAGGTGGAAGAGCTGTTCGATGCGGGTCAGTCGCGGATCCATGGTTCGTTCTCCACGAACATGCGCGCAGCGCCTCGTCCAGGTCCCTCAGGAATCCCCAGAAAAGCGGTCCTCGTCCCGGAGCCGCTCCAGCTCGCGGGCGAGCCAGGCGCGCGCGAGGCCCAGTCGCGCTCGACGGTGGCCTCCGAGACTCCGAGCTGTCCGGCGGTCTCGGCGATGGACAGTCCCGAGAGGCCGCGCAGGCGCGCCACCGTGGCCTTGCGTCGGGCGGCGCCCTCGAGGCGCTCGAGCGCCTCCGCGAGCCGTCCCGCGTCGACGGGCGGCTCGGGCTCCTCGTCCGCGACCTCGAAGGAGAGCGTCACCCGTCGGTGTCCGCCCCCTCGGCGCGCGGCCCCGCCGCGACGGTCGGCGTCGACCAGGACGCGCAGCATCAGGCGGCTGGCGATCGCGAAGAACTGCGAGCGGCTCTCGAAGGGCGAGCGCTGGTCCGTCAACCGGATCCAGCACTCGTGCACGAGCGCCGTCGGGTCGAGGGTTCGCGCACCGGCCTGGAGCCGGGCCGCGGCGAGCCGCAGGAGGTCCGCGTAGACCAGCTCGGCGAGCCGGTCCGCGACCTCGTGCTCCCCGGCGTGCAGTGCGCCGAGCAGTCGCGTGACCTCGTGGGAGTCGGCGGGTTCCATCGCCTCGGCCTAGGGCTCGAGCGGTGCCAGCCGAACCGAGAAGAGCTTCATGCGCGGTCCCGAGGGCTTGGTCGCGACCAGCGAGAGACGCGGACGTCCCGCGGGCAGGGACAGGGTCCCGACGCGGACCGTCCGGGGGGTGCTCCAGGAGTCCGTCGCGGCGACCACGAAGTGCGAGCGCGGCTCGTCGTCCACGCGGACCTCGGCGCGCGCGCCTTCTTCGCCCGGAGCGCAGGCGTACCGCACCTCGAGGGCGAAGGACGTCGGCGTCTCGAGCTCGAGCTCCCACTCCGCGTGGTCGTCCTGCGAGCGCCAGTAGCCCAGGCAGTCGCGATCCGCCTCGTAGCGCAGGCTCGCGCCGCGCACGCGCGCGGTCCGGGCCGACAGGGTCCAGGCTCCGTCGTCGTCCGGGCCGAGCGGCTCCTGGCGGCCGGCCCCGCGCGCGAGCCGTTCGGCGAGCGCCTCCCAGTGGTCCGTGTAGACCTCGCGCGGGTCGCAGTCCATCTCCTTGCAGACGGCCGCGGCCAATCCGACGACCTCTCCCATCGCGCCGGTGGTCTTCATCACGCGCACCGCGCCGAGCGCCTCGTGGGTCACGCTGATGTCCCGTCCGGCCATGAACAGGTTCGCGACGTTGCGGCTGTAGAGGCAGCGATAGGGCGCCCAGTAGGGGCCGTCGTACTCGTAGCCCTCCCCGCGCGTGTAGTCCGCGATGAACTCGTCGCCGTCGTGTCCCGCGGAGTAGCGCTGGTCGGGGTGGTGGGTGTCGATGCCCCAGGTGCACGGGAAGCAGCCGTCCTCCCACGCCACGCCGTCGCGGAGGTCCTCGGCGGAGAGGATCACGTCGCCGAGCAGCCGGCGCGACTCGCGCTTGCCCGCGATGTAGGCGACCCAGTTCAGCTGGTGTGCCGGATAGCGCCCCTCGACGTTCTTGATCGCGTCCCAGGCGCCGTACATGGCGCGGAAGTTCTGGTCGCGGATGCGCTCCATGTCGGCGATGGGGTCCCGATCGAAGCCGTTCTCCCAGTACCAGT
>CAZDYS010000369.1:0-4537 GCA_964509445.1 uncultured Planctomycetaceae bacterium | reverse complement strand
CAGGAGGCGGCTCCCGCCACTCCCCAGACCCGGGCCCCCTCCGCGTTCGACGCCGAGCGAGCCTGGAAGCTCCTCGAGGAGATCGTCGGGCACGGCCCCCGCCCCAGCGGGTCCGAGGCCATCGAGAAGACCCGGCAGACCCTCGAGCGCGAGCTCTGGGCGCTCGGGCTCACGCCGCGGCGGGAGCGCTTCGAGGCTCCGACCCCGGCCGGACCGATCGTGTTCCAGAACGTGATCGCCGACCTGCCCGGCGCGCCGCCCACGGCTCCGGTGGTCATGCTCGCGACGCACTTCGACACGAAGCGCCTGGACTTCGAGTTCGTGGGAGCGAACGACGGAGGCTCGGGGACCGCCGTCCTGCTGGAGCTCGCGCGCTGCCTCGCGAAGGAGACCGAGCACCCGGTTCGCTACCGGCTCCTGTTCCTCGACGGCGAGGAGGCGCTGCGCTCGTTCTGGGCCGGGGAGGACAACTGCTACGGCAGCCGCCACCACGTGCGCGAGCTGGAGCGACGCGGAGAGCTCGAGGAGATCGGTGCGTGCGTGCTGCTCGACATGGTCGGCGATCGGGACCTGGTCCTCGTCGAGGAGGGGTTCAGCACCAAGAAGCTGCTCGAGATCTTCTTCGCGGCCGCGAAGCGGATCGGTCTCGAGAAACACACCAAGCGCGGAAAGCGCAACATCCGCGACGACCACCAGCGGTTCCTCGAGAAGGGCATCCCGAGCGTGAACCTGATCGACTTCGACTACGGCTCGAAGAACCGGCACTGGCACCAGGCCGGCGACACGCTCGAGCACTGCTCGGCCGCGAGCCTGGACGTGATCGGACGGATCGTGCTGGCCGGTCTCCCGGACGTCGAGCGCTTCGTGCTCGAACGTCGCCGCTAGGAGTCCGTCAGCCGCACGGTCAGGCGTGCGCTGCCGGCCCGGGCCGCGTCGCTCGACAGCGTGAGCTCGCTGCCGCGCTCGCCTTCGAGCACGAGGCGCAGCCAGCGCGTCTCGCCTCCGCCGAGGATGCCGCAGGCGAGGTCGACGTCCGACTCCGCACCGTGGAGCGCCGCATCGCCGAAGGCCTCGGAGCTCGTGCTCTTGCGCGCGGTCGCGACGATGCGGGCCCCGTCGACGCGCAGCTTCAGGTCTCCGTCCGCCAGGCGGTCCGCCCCGAGCGCGCTCAGGGTCGGGAGCGCGCCGCGGTTCCGGAGGGAGACGTCCAGGCGCCACAGCCCGGAGCTGAGCTCCGTGAGCCCTTCCTGGCGCAGCTCGATCACCGGCAGCGACAGCGCGAGAGCCCCGGTGCGCTCCGCGACGCTGCGCGCCCACCGAGCCAGCGCCGCGGGCTCCGTCGCTCCGGCCGACTCCCAGGCCAGGGGATAGACGCCGAACGCCTGGTACGCGTAGTCCAGGAACCCGCCGCCGGGCGAGCCGAGCCCGTTCCAGGGCCACAGGGACAGCCCGTTCGGCTCCGTGTGCTCCTCCACCAGGCGCCGCAGGACCGCGCGGTCGGAGGCCGGGAACTCGGCTCCGGGCCAGGGCTCCTCGCGCCAGGCCTCCCGCGCACGGCCGGCCGTGTCGATCCGGTCGACGACGCTCACGACCAGCGCCAGGTGCGGCGCGGTGCCCAGGAGCTCTGCCGCGGACCGCGAGGCGGGCTCGGACAGCGGAACGTCCCCGGAGCCCGGACGCAGCGCGGCGGGCTGCCAGCCGAGCGGGAAGTTGAGGTCGAGGCGCGTGTCCGGACGGTCCTCGGCGCGCGCGGTCGGGTCCAGCAGCGGGACCAGCAGTACCTCGTAGCGCGCCAGCAGCGTGAGCGCGGGCTCGCTCTCGGCGTCGTGGACCAAGAGATCGCCGAAGGCCAGGACCGCCTCGGCGTCGTGACGTGCGTCGCCGCGCGCCGCGAACAGGAGCAGCGGGCGCGCGTCGCGCGTGATCGTGGCGGCGCCGTCAGGTTCCTCGGTCTCCCCGGCCTCGGCCGACGGGCCGCCGCGCCGGATCCGCAGTCCGCGCAGCGCGTGTCCGTCCTCCAGCGTGGCGAGGGTCTCGAGGACGGCGGCGCCGTCACTGGCGGCCGCGAGCGCCTCGAGCGCGGCGTCGACCTCCTCGGCCGAGAAGGTCCGGTCGAACGCGAGGCGCTCCACGAGCGGGGCGGCGGCCTGGGCGACGGCGGCCTCCTCGGGGCGCTCGGGCTCCGAGGCGTCCTGGCTTGCGTCCTCGGTCGCATCCTCCCCGGAGGTGCCCTCGGCCGGAGCCTCGGGATCCTGCGCGGTCTCCGCCGGCGCGGCTTCCTCCACCGGGGCCTGCTCTTCCTCCACCGGGGACGGAACCGGGTCCTGTGCGGGGGTGTCCTGCACCGGCGCGACGGCCCACAGGAGCCAGAACAGGAGCGCGCTCACAGCCGCACCTCCTTCGTCACGCGTGCGGTCCAGGGCGACTCGATGGACAGCTCCAGGGCCGTGTTTTCGGGCGCGATCAGGAGCCAGTCCATCCGCTGGCTGCGACCCAGCCCCGGCAGGTGCCCGAGCTCGACCACGCGCTCCCCCGACAGCAGCCGGACGCCGGACGGCAGGAACAGCTCGAGGCGCGGACCGCTGGGGTTGCCCTGGGCGGTCCCGGTCGGTCCCACGCCGGAGCGCAGGCGCCCCGTGTTGCGCACGGTCACGGCGAGGACGGCGACGACGCCGTCGCGGCTCTTCTCCTCGACCTCGATCTCGAAGCCCGGCAACGCCGTGGCGACGCGACTCACGAAGTCGTCGAGCCCGCGCAGCGCGCCCTCGAGCAGCTCGGCCGGCGGGTTGTAGCGCGTGAACGGCTCCCAGCCTCCGACGAGCGCGCTCCGGCCACCGCCCACGTCCACGGGCTGCCAGGGCAGGAAGCCCAGCCCGTCGCGCATCTCGTCGAGCCACCACACCCAGGCGCGGTCGACCTCCTCCTGCGTCGGCGGGCGCTCGGCGCGGGTGGCGGCTCCGTCGGTGGGCTGGGACGTCTCCCCCGTGAACTGCCCCTCGGCGAGCGCCGTGACGGCGCCTTCGACGCCGGGCCCCCACACGCCGATCTCGAGCGAGAGGGCGCCGAGCGCGGCGTAGGCCCAGTCGAGTAGCGCTCCCGGTCGCTCCGTGCCGGACGCCTGCGCCAGCGTCAGGAGCCCGGACTGGTCCCGACCCGTCGCGAGCCGGTACAGCTCGAGGGCCGTGCGGTGGATCGGAACGTCCGCGGGGAACGGGAGCTCGAGCACACCCGGTCCGCCGCTCACGCCACCGGGGCCGGCCAGCCGGCCGTGATTGCCCTGGAAGCTCAGGACGACCGCCGTGCGGCGCGCGAGCATCTCCTCGGCCAGCGCGCGGGTAGCGGGCTCGGACAGCGGGAACGGACCGGAGAGCTCGCCGCTCCAGGGTCCGGCCCAGTGCACCGGGAAGTTGCGGTCGAGGCGCACGCCGCCGGACTGGTCCTCGTTGAACCGGCCGTCGCCGTCGTCGTCGCGTCCTTCCGGGACGCGCACGTAGCGCGGCGCCTCTCCCGCCAGAGCCGGCCGCAACAGTCGATCGTCGTCCTCGACGCGCACCCACGGACCCTCGGGATCCTCGAGCAACATCTCGAGCACGAAGCCGTCTCCGTCGAGGTCGTCCGGCAGGTCCTCGTCCTCCTGCCCGTCGCCGTCCTCGTCGATCGCGCGGTCGTTGCGCCCCTCGACGCAGCCGGTGGTCGCGATGCGCGCCAGCCCGTCGGGGTTCGCCCAGGGCAGCGCGACGAAGGCGACGTCGACGGGCATCCGCTCGGGCGTGGCGAGCAGCTCGTCCACGACCCGCAGCACGGCCTCGGAGCCGGCGAGGGAAACTCCGTCGAGCCCGCCCACCAGGAAGATCGTCGTTCGATCGCGCAGCGGCTTCGGACCGGGCGCCCCGAACTGCACGCAGAAGAGCTCGCGACCTCCGGCGCTCAGGCCGAGGGAGAGCGTCTCCGCGAGGCCGCTGCCGAGCCAGCGCGAGGTGATGTCCTCGCGCTCCTCGAGCGAGCGATAGCGCGGTCCGAGCGGCGTCCGTCCGGTCGGCGTCTCCGCGGCCGCGGCGACCTCCTCGGTCGCCGCCGGGGACGCCTCGCTCGGCGCGGGTTCCCCCGAGACGGGGGTCTCCTGGACGGGCTCCTGTCCCGTGGCGACGAGCGCGAGCGAGAGGAGCGCGAGCCCAGGCAGGCCGCGCACCGCTCTCGGG
This sequence comes from uncultured Planctomycetaceae bacterium, assembly GCA_964509445.1. Taxonomy (GTDB): domain Bacteria; phylum Planctomycetota; class UBA1135; order UBA1135; genus CAZDYS01. Next base: position 338 of record CAZDYS010000369.1, on the reverse strand, counting down.
CCACGCTGCGCCCCCGAGCCATGCTTCGCGAGAGGGGTTCGGCCGATCATGTTGGTTCGGAGCGAGGGCTGGCGGCCCGCGCCCGACGAAGGGGCGCAGAGGATACCAACCGCCTCCGGCGGCGCCTGCCCGCTCCTCCTCATCCTCGCGAGGTCTGGCGGCCGGGTCCGCCCGGAGCTTCTCCTAGTCCCTGATCGGCCCCAGGGTGCACCCTGGAAGAGGACAAACCGTGAAGAGACGCGCGGTCCGCTAGCCGGGGACCTCGCTGGGGCTCGCCTCGGACGCGGGGATGAGCTCGACCGTCCGCAGCTCGGGCTCCTCGTCCGGGGTCTCCGACG
>CAZDYS010000368.1:0-4537 GCA_964509445.1 uncultured Planctomycetaceae bacterium | reverse complement strand
TGGGCACCAACCTGATGGACGCGTTCAAGAAGCTCGACATGATCGAGCACACGGCGAAGATCCTGTGGCTCGCGCACGTCGCGCGCGGCGGCCTGGAGCCGCTGCCGGCCGAGGCCGTCGACAAATTGCTGGCCACGCGGCGGAAGCTCGGGATCGAGACCACCAATACGCTGGAGAACCGCTGCGGCCTGGAGCGGGACGCCTCGTCCTCGCGCCCCTAGTCCGCCGCGCGGCCCCATGAGCTCCACCTTCCTCGGACAGCACCCGTCGGTACGTCGTCAGGCCACGTTCCACCTGTGGCTCCTGAACCTGGCGTTCGCGACCGTCGTCGGCGCCAACTACCTGTGGCACGTGCCGGACATCGAGGGTGCGAAGGCCTGGCTGTTCGCGCTGCCGGCCCTGCTCTCGACCACGCTGATCCTGACGATCGTCCCGGGGTTCTCCTTCTGGATCCTCGCGCGCTTCTTCCGCGGCCCACGCGCGCTGGGCTGGATCCAGGGGCTGTTCTGGACCCTGTTCCAGGTCCTCCTGTTCGCGGACACGCGCGTGTTCAACATGTTCCGCTACCACATGAACGGGCAGGTCTGGAACCTGATCTACGTGCGTGGTTCGGAGGACTCCATCCACCTGGGCTGGCAGGTCTGGACCTCGATCGGCGCGGGCCTGGCCTGCGTCACGGCGCTGCAGCTGTGGTTCTGGCACCGGTCGGTGAAGAGCGCCGAGCGCACCCTGGCGCGCGGCAAGCTGGCGCTGGCGCGTCCCTGGCTGGTCTCGGGCCTGGTGCTGTTGCCCTCGGTCGTGGTGGAGAAGTGGCTGTACGCGACCGCCGACCTGAACCGCGACAAGCAGATCACGCACCTCGCGCGGCTCTTCCCGCTCTACGCGCGGCTCCCGATGACGGACATCGCGAGCAACCTCGGCGTTCCGCCGGAGGAGCCGGCTCCGGCGCCCCTCGACCTCGAGGGCTACGAGCTCGACTACCCGCACGCGCTGCCCGCGATCGACCTGAGCGCGCCGCGACCGAACATCCTGATCCTCGTGATCGACTGCCTGCGTGCGGATCGCCTGACGCCGGAGTTCATGCCGCACCTCAGCGCCTTCGCCGAGGACGCGCGCGTGTTCGACGACCACGTGAGCGGAGGGAACTCCACGCGCTTCGGCCTCTTCTCGCTGCTCTACGGCATCCACGGCAGCTACTGGTTCCCGGTGTTGAAGGAGCGGCGCTCGCCGGTCCTGATCGACGCGTTGCTCGACCGCGGCTACGAGTTCGGGATCTACGGGAGCGCGTCGATGGACTACCCGGAGATGCGGGACACGCTCTGGGCCTCCATCCCCGACGCCGTGCACGACGACTTCGGCGACGCGCCCTCCTGGCGCCGGGACGAGCTCGCGGCCCAGGAGCTGATCGACTGGTTCAGGAACCGGAGCACGCTCGACGCTCCGTTCTTCGGGTTCCTGCTGCTGGACGCCCCGCACCAGACCTACAGCTACCCGCCGGATCAGGCGCCGTTCCAGCCGGCGGCCGGCGAGCTCGACTACATGTCGCTCACCACGAACGTCGGGCCGGACCCGGAGCTCCTGGAGCGCGTGCGCAACCGCTACGACAACGCGGTCCACCACGCGGATCGCGTCGCCGGGCGCGTGCTCGAGGCGATCCGCGCCTCGGAGCACTTCGCGGACACGGTCGTGATCGTCACCGGCGACCACGGGGAGGAGTTCATGGAGCCGCGCTTCTTCGGGCACACGAGCGCCTTCACGCCGGCCCAGCTGCGCGTCCCGTTCGTGCTGCGCGGCCCCGGCATCCGCCCCGGGCTGGAGCTCGGCCCCACCTCCCACCTGGACGTCGCGCCCACGCTGCTCGAGCACCTCGGCGCGAACCCCGCCGGCCGCGCGAGCTGGTGCCTCGGCCAGAACCTCCTGGACCCGGTCCCCGACCGGCGGCGCGTGTTCGGCGCCTGGAGCGAGCTCGGGATCTGGGCGCCCGCCGGCATCCTCCGCGTCCCGCTGTCGCGCTTCGAGTTCAACCTCGAGTGCTACGACTACCGCTGGGACCTGATCGTCGACGACCGGGAGCTGCTCTCCGACGAGGCCGACGCGCTCGAACGTCTCGGCGCGGAGTGCAACCGCTTCCTGCGCTGAGGCGCGGCGCGGCTAGGCGATCCAGCGCCGCAGCAGCCAGGTCCCGACCAGGACCGCGGACAGCGCGACGCACCAGGGATCGAACACCGTGGCGCGCAGCGCGAGCCGCACCACCTGGCGCTTCACCCAGGACGGGTCGAAGCCCCAGGGCGCGAGCTTCTCGGCCCACTCGCGCGCGAACCGCATCACGCGCAGGATCGCCAGGATCCCCCAGAGCGTGCCGAGCCCGAGCGTGATCGCGCGGACGTAGAGGTACGGCTCGGGCATCAGGACCCGGCGCCTCCGCTGTGGGTGGCCCAGTACAGCAAGAGGTACACGAGGGACGCGACGACGAGCACGAGCAGCGACAGGCGTGCCTCGCGCTTCTTCACGTCGACGGAGTGCTCGATCGCCTCCTTGATCCGCTCCGACTCGGCGCGGATCGCCTCGCGCATCGCCTCGACGGCGCGGTTCTGCAGGTCGTCGGCGGAGTCGCGGTAGGCCGAGCCCACGGCACGCCGCGCGCGCTCCTCGATGTCGTCGGCGCGCGAGTCGTACAGGCTGTGGACGACCTTCTTCGCGCGGCTCGAGACCCAGGCGCCGAGGCCCTTCTTGCGCCGGACGCCCCGGCCGCGTTCCTCCTCGGAGATCTGGATCTCCTGGTAGACCACGCTCTCGGGCTCCTCGAACGGAGGCTCCTCGAGGATCTCCGTCGGCTCCTCGCTGGCTTGCTGCGGAGGGAGCTCGGCTCCCTCGGTCTCTTCCCGGACCGGTTCCATGCCCTAGAGGCTAGCCGATCCGCGCGAGGTCGTTCGAGAACCCGCGCGGACCGGGGCTGCCGGAGCCTTTAGGAGGCTCAGCGGATCGGCGAGACGAAGTCCTCGGGCTTCAGGGTGAGGACGCTGCACTCCACCTTCGAGAGCACGCGCTCCGAGGTGTTCCCGACCAGGAGGCCCGGAACGCCGCTGCGGGAGAGCGTCCCGAGCACCAGGAGCTCGGCCTTCAGCTCCTTGACGCCCTGGCGGATCAGGCGCGAGGGAGAGTCCTTCGCGATGTGGACGTGGGGCTTCAGGTCCGGCGCGACGCGCTCCAGGAGCGCGCGGATGTGCTCCTCGGCCGCCTGCTGCGGGCCCGCGCCCCCGCCGTCTTTGTGGAGCTGCTGCCCCATCGAGGCCTGCCAGGCGTGCGCCACGTGCAGCGCGCAGTCGTGCGTGCGGGCGACGAAGGCGCCCAGCTCGACCGCGCGGTCTCCGACCGCCGAGAGGTCGGTCGCCGCGAGGACGGCGTGGTGGACCAGCTCGGCGTCCGGCTTGACCACCCAGACCGGGACCGGGCAGTTGCGGATCAGCTTCTGCGCGGTCGAACCGAACGCGTGGGACCCCGGTGCGTTGCGCCGACCGACGAGCACGAGGTCCGTCTCGCCCCGCACCGCGCGTCGGACGAGCTCGATCCACGGGCGGTCGTAGACGACCACGCGGTCGACCTTCGTCCCCGATTCCGTGTAGTCGCTGACCAGCTCCTCGAGGGCGTCCACGGACTCTCCCTCGCGGCGCTCGCGCAGGCGCTCGCCGTCCTCGTAGAGGTCCGACCAGTTGGAGTGGAGAAAGGAGATCGAAGCCCCGGTGACCTCCGCCAGGCGCTGCGCCTGCAGGGCGGCGCGACGGCTGCCCTGCGTGACCTGGCCCTGTTCGTCGAGCTCGACCCCCACCAACAGATTCGCGAACGTCTTCATAGGCGCAGGTTGAGCCATGAGCGCGCGCGCTGCAAGGCCATCCCCGAGAGCCCGTCGCGAAGGGCCTCGACCGTCTCGTTGACGAGAGCTAGACGGTTCGCGGCGTGAGGCCCCCGGCGGCCTCGATCTCCGCGCGCCGCGCCTCGTAGCCGTTGCGCCCCATCAGCGCGTAGGCGGCCACCTTGCCGGCCTCGACGCCGGGCTGGTCGAACGCGTTCACGTCGTAGTGCTCGCCCATCAACGCGACGGAGAGCTCCAGCATGTAGATCAGCTGGCCGATCGCGTGCGCGTCCACCGACTCCAGGGCGATCGTCGCGTTGGGCCGGCCCGCCTCGGTCAGGGCGATCCGCGTCCCGTCGCGCTCGGCCTGGAAGAGCTCGCGCATCGTGCGTCCGCCGAGGTAGGCGGCGCCCTCCAGGTCCTCGAAGGCGTGCGGGATGGTGACCGCGTGGTCGGGCGTGTCGACGGACAGCAGCGTGAACCACTTGTCGAACGGTCCCTCGGCGTAGAGCTGCACCTGGCTGTGTTGATCGGTGACTCCGACCGCGCGCACGGGCGTCGGTCCGACGAAGACGTCCTCGCCGTTGCGTCCCTTGCGCTTGCCGATCGACTCGCCGAGCAGCTGGGCGTACCAGTCCGACAGGAGACGCAGGCGGTGGCTGTACGAGAAGGTCACCGCGCAGTTCT
>CAZDYS010000367.1:0-4542 GCA_964509445.1 uncultured Planctomycetaceae bacterium | reverse complement strand
CGCGTCGAGCTGGCGGAGCTCTCCCCCACCGGCGACCACCTCGCCTTCGTGATGGCGAACGACCTCTTCCTGGTCGCGACCGCGACCGGGGAGCGTCGAGCGGTGACGAGCGACGGCGGCGTGAACGTCTTCAACGGCAAGCTCGACTGGGTCTACCAGGAGGAGATCTACGGCCGCGGGGACTTCAAGGCGTTCTGGTGGAGCCCCGACGGGTCGCACGTGGCGTTCCTGCGCCTCGACGAGACCGACGTGTACGAGTTCACGGTCGTCGACCACATCGAGCCCGACACCTTCCGCGTCAAGCCGGAGATCACCAAGTACCCCAAGGCCGGGGACCCGAACCCGACCGTGCAGCTCGGCGTCGTGGCGACCGCGACGACGGCCGACCCGCGGTGGATCGAGCTCGGCGCGGAGGCCGCGGACGAGCCGATGGTCGTACGCGTCTCCTGGTCCCCCTCCGGCGAGCTCGTGTTCATGGTCCAGGACCGCATTCAGACCTGGCTCGACCTGTCGATCGGCGACCCGGCGAGCGGCGCCGTGACGAAGCTCTTCCGCGAGACCTCCCCGGCCTGGGTGAACCGCGCGCGCGAGCCGCACTGGCTGGCCGACGGCAGCTTCCTGTGGCAGAGCGAGCGCACCGGGCAGCGTCACCTCTACCGCTACGACGTCCAGGGCAAGCTCCTCGCCACGATCACCTCGGGCCCCTGGAGCGTCGGTTCGATCGAGGAGGTTGACGAGGAGGGCGGCTGGATCTGGTTCACGGGCACCAAGGACGGCGCCGTGAACGCGAACACCTACCGCGTGCGCTTCGACGGCTCGGACCTCGCGCGCCTCACCCAGGGGGACGGACGCCACAGCATCACCTGGAACGCCGACCGCACGATGTTCCTGGACCGCTTCTCGAGCCTCGAGACGCCGACCCGGCTGCGTCTGTGCGACGCCGACGGCAAGGTCCTGCGCGAGCTCGGCAGCGCGACGATCCCCGCGCGCGACACGCACCTCGTCGCGGACTGGGAACACCACGTGGTCTCGGCGCGAGACGGGTTCGAGCTCGACGCGGCCGTGCTCAAGCCCGTGCCCTTCGACCCGTCGAAGCGTTATCCCGTCTGGCTCGTGACCTACTCCGGTCCGAACGCCCCGTCGGTGCGCAACCAGTGGAACGGCAGCTCCTGGTTCCAGTTCCTCGCGCAGCACGGCGTGATCGTGCTGCAGTGCAACGTGCGCTCCGCGAGCGGCAAGGGGCTCGAGACCACGCACACCGCCTACAAGCGGCTCGGCATCCAGGAGCTCGCGGACCTCGAGGACGCCGTCGACTGGCTGTGCGCCGAGCCCTGGGCCGACGCGAGCCGCGTGGGCATCACGGGCTACAGCTACGGCGGCTTCATGACCGCCTTCGCGCTGACCCACTCGAAGAAGTTCGCGCTCGGGATCGCCGGCGGCGGCGTCTACGACTGGGGCATGTACGACACGATCTACACGGAGCGCTACATGTCGACGCCGCAGCGCAACCCGGAGGGCTACGCCGCGACCTCCGTGCTGGGCGCCGTCGCGAACCTGTCCGGGCACCTGGTGATCAGCCACGGCGTGATGGACGACAACGTGCACCTGCAGAACGCGATCCAGCTGGTCTACGCGCTGCAGAAGGCGGGCAAGGACTTCGAGCTGATGCTCTACCCCCAGAACCGCCACGGCATCCGCGACGCCGACCTGCGCTGGCACGACCGGCGGCTCGTGTGGCGCGCGATCCAGGAGCACCTGCAGCCCGGGAGCTGAGCGCGCGCCGCCCCTCCGCGGGCGAAGATCGGCGTTCCGCGCCGCAACCGGCGCCGCTCCCGCCCGTCTACCCCGTGGCGGGTGGGGGCTCGGGATGGAAGCGCGCGCCCGCCGATCGTCGAGGCGGAGCTTCCCCCGCCCGCGCGGTCCTCACTTCTTCGGGTACTCCTTCTCGACCCACTTCGCCCAGGCCGCGTCGATCGACGCATGGTCCTGGCCCAGGGCTTCCGGCAGCGCCTCGGCGAACCGCGCCGCCAGCGCCGCGTCGCGATCCGGCGCGTCCCAGGAGACCGGCGCCTGCATCGCGACCAGCACCTTGCGCGCCTCCTTCGGGCCGAGGCTCATGAGGTAGTCGACCTTGGACCAGCTCATCATGTGGTCCGGGAGCTTCATCTCCTCGTAGCTCCCCCAGGCCAGCATGTCGTCCAGCGACGGGTAGATCTCGTGGCCGACGCGGGCGCGCACGCGCGGGGGCCAGGGACGATCCTCCTCGCCCTCGCGCAGCGCGGTCCCGCTCGGCGTGGTGAACAGGAGCACGCGCTCGCTCACGTCCCGCGCGAACCAGCGCGCGACCCCGAGACGCCACCACAGCGGCCCCTGGTGCGTGTAGCCGCGGAAGGACGCCTGCAGGTCCTGCGTCATCAAGAAGGAGACCGCGAAGTGCAGCGCCACGTCCGTCGCGTAGGACCCCTCGAGGAACTCCGCGGCGATCCCGAGGAACATCGCGCCGGACTGCTGGTCGAAGTACCGGAACGAGCTGCGCGAGCTGAAGCCGAAGGTGTCCTGCGTGTAGCGCGCGAGGGTGCTCTCCTTCTCGACGAGCAGCACGCAGAACTTGCCCGACATGCCCATGTGCGGGCCCGTGGCGAACGCGCCTCCCTCGAGGAAGTCCGCCTGCTCCAGGCCGAACGACTCCTGGAAACGCGCGTAGAGCGCCTCGAGTCGCTGCGCGTACAGGTGCATGCGCAGCCAGGGGTCGAGCACCTTGGGCTTCTTCAGCCCGGGCAGCACCTTGCGCAGGTCGGCGAGCTCCTTCTGCGCGCGCTTCTTCGCGTCGCGCTCCTCCGGCAGCCCGATCGCGTCCAGGCTGCAGCCCAGCTTGAAGTGGGCCGTCTCCACCCACAGCAGCGGGACGCCGCCCAGGTCCCTGCCGATCGTGTCCGTCAGCACGTCGCGCAGGTAGGGGAACGTGCCGATGCGCTCGTAGCCGGCCTTCGCGAGCGCCTCGGCCTCCCCCTCCGTGTAGGGGTCGACCTCGGGGCGCTCCTCGCGGCCGCCCTGGGCGCTCGCCGGAGCCGCGAAGAACGAGAGCGCTACCCCCGAAAGAACGACGGCGGCGGCTCGGGGTCCGAGCCAGCCGCCGATCGCGCGTAGCTTCAACACGTCGGAGTCGACTCCGATTCAGGCCTTCTTCTTCGGCTCCTTCAGGGGGAGCTTCGCGAGCTGCACGGCCTGCTCCCGCAGGTCGGAGAGCTCGGCGCGCGCTTCGGTGAGCTCCTTCTTGAGCTTCTTCACCTTGCGCGATCCCAGGCCCTCGGACTCGAGCGCGTCGCTGAGCTTGCCCTCGAGCTGCGAGATGCGGTCGTCGAGGTTGTCGAGGTCCCCCATCAGCCCGAAGAGCTTCTTCAGCGGCTTCTCGTGCTTCTTCGCGTACTCCGTCTTGAGGAGGGTCCCCATGACCTTCCACAGCTCGGTCCGCGACTGCTGCCCGTCGAGGTCGACCCGGCCGGAGCCGTCGAAGCGCGCGACGAACAGGTGCGCCGGATCCTTCTCCTCGAACAGCGCGTGGAAGGGGTGGTCCTCCTCCAGCACGTCCGGGGCCACCTTCACGCAGCGGAACCACTGCGAGAGGAGCATGGTCTTCTCGTTGTCCGCGTTCTTGGTGAGCAGCGCGTCGTCGGTGCCCGTGCAGGTCAGGCACTCGCGCAGCACCAGGAGCGGACGGCGGTCCTCTCCGGCGAGGATCGGCCAGACCTCCTCCAGCGGCAGCGCGCGACGCACGGCGACGGAGGACGAGCGTCCGTCGGACGCCTTCTCCTCAGGCGTGTAGGTCGGGTAGTGCCACTCCATGTCGAGCAGCGTGCGGCTCGACGGACCGCGCAGCGGCGGCGGCGCCATGTCGAGACCGGCCGGACCCCCTCCGCCAGCGGAGGGACCAAGGGGAGCGGACCCGCTCCCAGGGGGGCATCACTGCGGAACGGCGCCGGCGGGAGAGCCGAGCAGGAAGAGGGCTGCTGCGGTGGCGACACCGAGAACGAGTCGGGAGATCATGGCCTGCTCCTGGGATGGGAGGGGAGACGCGAGGGCGAGTCGGCCGGCCAAGAACTTGGACGACCCCGCCCCCAGCATAGACCACTTGCCGCCCAGGACGGGACGGCTACCTCATTTCGGGCCGAAACCGGCCTCCGAGGGTTCCCGAGGCCGGGTCCTCCGCGCGCGGAAACAGCCAGGAAACCCGCGCTGCCCCCCGCGGGTCGCTCTTCCCCGCAGAGCGTCCGCCCCCGGAGGGACCCGAAGACGGACGCGGTTGCGTAGGGAGAGGGACTCGACAACGCCTCGCAGGCCGAAGCGTTGAGCTGTCCCAGGAGAGAGCATCGGGGACCCGACGCGGCTCCGCCATCGGCAATAGTCGGTAGCCGATCCCTTCAGGCGTCTCAGGGAGAGCCTCGACGGCGCTCGTTTCGCCCGCGAGCGTCGCGTCCTCGCGACACGCTCCGTAGGGTGCGCGGCATGAGCGACGGGTCCGCCGAGATCGAGACGGCACGCGGC